>NZ_JBHXFA010000052.1:7984-13483 GCF_042724175.1 Streptomyces sp. NPDC127084 | reverse complement strand
GCGCGGGCGCGCGTGCGCCCCCCGCGGGGGGCGGGCGCGGGGCGCGCCCCCCGGCCCGCGCGCGGCGCGGGCCGCGGGGGGCGCCCCCCCCGCGCTTCCTGTCAGCCCAGGCCGAAGCGGTGCGGCCTGACCAAGGCCGGTCTCCTATGCCCCGTGCCAGACCTCGTCGGTCGCCGCTCCACAGCGGAAAGGCCTGGAGAGAAGCTGGTGGGGTATGTGATGCACGTCCCCACAGATGAAGGCCGGCGCTATTTGGCGACCGTCATCGACTGGTTCATCAAGGAAGCCATCGGCCATGCAACGCAATGGACGACCACTACCAGACGCCGCTGATATCCCGGGCGTTCAAGAATGCCGCCCGCAACCGTAGGCCGTGCGCGCGGACTGGCCGCGAAAGGGGAATTCTATCTTCCGGGTCGTCTGTCGTGGGATCCGAAACTCGAAAGGGCCCCTATTCGAGGATGCAGCGGAGGTGCGGGCCATCGAAGCAGCCGTGGACGATGTACGGCCGACGCTGACGCACGGTCGGCACCCCTAGGTCGTGTCTGCTGTCAGACGCGGCCTAGGTGCCACAGGTGCGTCCGGTGAACCGGTCGGAACGGATTCCGACCTGGTCGGCCAAGAGCACATTCCCGTCCTCGGCCTTCGGCCTCGCACCGTCGCCGGCCACGTCTCCTCCCGCCGGAGGCGCACCGCGACATCCTCGTGAGTCCGGCCCGCAACCAGCGTGCACAACGCCCCTTCCTGATAAGGCTCCTGAGTCGACGGCAACTACTGGGCGTACGACATCAGTTCACTCACGCATGGCAGCGACCAGAACACCCACAGTTTCGGGGTAATAGCAGCAACGTACCTCCCGTGCCGTGGAGTTGAAGACCAGACTGTAGCGGCGGGTAGCCCAATCGCGGCCATGGGGTCGTCGCCGACCGGACCGTGACTCGTGTATAAAGTTTCCGCCGATCTCAATCACATGAAGGGTGGGCTTTGTGCGCAGCTCGTCATCGAGCATTTCTTTGCGAAAGTCACGTCTTAGACAGGTCGTGTCCACGGCGCTGGTCATCGGAATAGCAAGTTCCGGTCTGATGGCTTTTCCGGCATCGGCGGCTCCTGCGAAGGCCACGGCGAGCACATCGTCGGATCCGGTGGCCGACGGCTCGGTCAGTGAACAGGACCACGCTCTCCAACAGGCCGAGTCCACAGGCAAGCCATACGAACTCGTCTCGGCCCGTACCGAGTCGACGGACACTTGGGCGCTTCCTGATGGCACCTGGTCGGTCAAGCGGTACGGCACACCGGTGCGGTTGCTGCGCAACGGGGACTGGGTCCCCACCGATCCCACGCTCACGGCCTCGAGCGACAGACGCGTCAGCCCGAAGGTGTCCACGGTCGACGTGTCCTTCTCCGGCGGAGGCAGCGGTCCGCTGCTGACCGGGGTCAAGGACGGGCGTACGCTCTCCTTGACCTGGCCCAAGGCACTGCCCGCGCCCACGCTCGCCGAGAACGTGGCGACGTACGCCGAGGTGCTGCCCGGTGTGGACCTCCAGCTCAAGGCCGAGGTCGAGGGCTTCTCGCAGCTCCTCGTGGTCAAGACAGCCGAGGCAGCTGCCAATCCCGAACTCGCCGCGCTGAAGTACAAGGTGGACACCGTCGGCCTGGACGTGTCCACCGACCCGGACACCGGCAGCGTCAGCGCGGTGAACCCGGCCGGTCAGACCGTCTTCACGAGTCCGTCGCCGTTGATGTGGGACTCCACCTCCATTTCGTCGGGCAGTGCTCCAGCAGCCCGTTCTTCGTTCTCGGCTGCCGCGGGGGATGCCGTGGACGAGGCTCCTGCCGATGTCTTCGAGCCTCCGCCGGGCGCACAGGACGCCCAGATGCCGACGACAGTCACCGGTGACACGCTGGAGATCAAGCCGGACCAGGAGCTGCTGACCGGAGCGGACACCCAGTACCCGGTCTACATCGACCCGTCCTGGGCCTGGGGCGAGAAGCAGAACTGGACCCGGGTCTACAAGCAGTATCCGAACACCTCGTTCTGGAACACCAAGGACCCGGTCCGGGTCGGCTACGAGGCCGAGACGGGGGGCTCGAACCGCGTCTCCCGGTCCTTCGTCCAGCTCGACACCAGCGACTCCCGGTATGTGCAGGTGAAGAAGTCGGTCTTCCGGATCCGCAACCTGTGGTCGTGGTCCTGCCAGAACCGCCCTGTGGAGCTGTGGCACACCACCGGTATCTCGAAGCAGACGACGTGGAACCGCCAGCCCAGCAAGAAGTCGAAGCTGGACACGGTCAACGACGCCAAGGGCTGGAGCAAGGACTGCGCGGCGGGGAACCTGGAGTTCGACACCACCGCCAAGATGCAGGAGGCGGCCCGTAAGGGTTGGGCGAACATCACGCTCGGTCTCTACGCCTCGGACGAGACGGACACGTTCGGCTGGAAGAAGTTCGACGCCAAGACGGCGATCCTGGAGACGATCTACAACACCCCGCCGAAGCGGCCGACCGGCCTGGGCACCAACCCCAGAACGGACTGCGCGGCGGGCGGTCTGATCGGAAACGCGCGGGTCAGCCTGTACGCGACGTTCGACGACAAGGACGCGGGCAACCTGACCGCCGTGTTCCAGCTCTTCAAGTCGGGCGCTACGCAACCCTCGGCCACGCAGACGCTGCCGGCCAACAAGGGCAAGGTGACCACCTGGGTGGTCCCGGACGCCGACCTCCCTTCGGGTAGCTATACCTGGAAGGTCTTCGCCAGGGATCAGGACAAGGCGGAATCCCCTGTGTCGGCGACGTGCAAGTTCACGATCGACCGCACCCGGCCGAGCAAGCCGCCCGTGATCACTTCCGCGGACGGCAAGTTCCCTTCCGGTGAGAACGGCTGGCCGGCCGTCACCGGCAAGGCACGCGAGACCGGCAAGTTCAGCCTGGGGGCCAACGGTGTGAACGATGTGGACCACTACGTCTGGTGGACCGACTACGATCCCGACCCCAATGACGCCGCGCCCGGTGTCCAGGCCTCCGTGCACCCCCCGGGCTACGGACCGCACTTCGTCTACGCGTACAGCGTCGACAAGGTCGGCAACCGCTCGGACACCGCGACCTACGTGTACTACGCCGGCCGTTCCGCGGTACGTGACGGGCCGACCGACCTCAACGGCGACGCCAACAGCGATATCTGGAGCGTCGACTCCAACGGCACGCTGCTGACCTACGCGGGCCAGGGCAACGGTGGCTTCGCCGCGGCCACCAACGGCGGCAAGTTCTTCTCCGCGGCCAGTGTGGACTCGCGCGGCGACTGGGGCCAGGACGGCTACAACGACCTGGTCGCGCTGGAGTACGACGGTGCCGAGAAGCGCAAGCGGCTGTGGACCTATCCGAACAACGGCAGCGGCGTCATCAGCGACAACTACACCGAGCTGACCGTCTCCTGCCCCGAGGTGAACGAGGAACTCGGCTGCATCGGCGACGAGAAGTGGACCGGTGACGACCACTGGCACAACGCCGAGCAGATCATCACGGCCGGCGACCTCAACGGTGACACCGCACCGGACCTGCTGGTCAAGCAGGGCAAGTTCCTGTGGGCCTACTACGGAAACCGCGCGGCCTACTCCCTCGACGTCCGTGAGCCGGTGCTCGTCGGCGGCGGCGACTGGGACAAGTTCACCGTGATCGCTCCCGGCGACCTCAACGGCGACAAGATCGCCGACCTGTGGCTGCGTGACAACGCCACGGGCGACATCTGGCGCTCGTACGGCCAGAAGGGCTCCAACGGCTACCTCGACGCGACGACCTGGGGGCGCACCACGGCCAGGGTGAAGATCGCGGTCGGCTACCAGGCGTCGACGTACCCGGCTGTCGGCTCGGTCGGCGACATCACCGGCGACGGCCTCGCGGACCTGTGGGCCCGTAAGACCGACAACACGATGATCGGCTGGTACGGCAAGACTCCGGGGGCTGACAACAAGTCCTTCGGCGCCGCTTTCGTCATCGACGGAATCACCGGCGGTTCCCGCATTCCGTCGGGCACCACGCTGACCGGCGGCCAGTCCCTGACCTCCCGCTCGGCCAAGCTGACGATGCAGGACGACGGCAACCTCGTCATCACCTCCAACGGAGGCAAGGCCCTGTGGTCGTCCAAGACGGGAGGCAACGCCGGCGCCAAGGCCGTGATGCGCAATGACGGAAACCTCGTCGTCTACAAGGCCGACGGAACGACCGTGGCCTGGGAGTCGAAGACCAGAGCTCCCGAAGGCTATGCCATGCTCCAGGACCGCGGCGATCTTGTGGTCTTCAACGTCAAGAGCCAGTCGCTGTGGAGCAGCGGCAGCTCGATCCGCCACGACTACAACGCCGACGGCCGCAGCGACATGGCCTCCTGGTACGACTACGGCGACGGCCACGACACGATCCACAACTTCACGGCCAACTCGGACGCAAGCTTCCAGGTGCCCAAGACGGCCTGGACGGCCGCCGCCGGAAATTACCATGCGCCGCATATGAAGCGCGTCACCGGCGACTACAACGGCGACGGCATCGGCGATGTCGCCAGCGTGTACGGGTACGAGACCGGTGCGGTCGCCCTGTTCACGTGGACCGGCAAGGGCGACGGCACCTTCAACCCGCCGATCAAGTCCTGGAACGTCGAACCGGGCCGTTGGACCTTCGGCCGGATGACCCCGTACAGCGGCGACTTCAACGGCGATGGCCGTGACGACGTGGCCGTCTGGTATGACTACGCGGACAAGCACGACACCGCCTGGGTCTTCACCGGTACGGTGAAGGGCGGGTTCAACAACCCGGTGAGCTACTGGACTTCGGTCGACAGCTGGGATCAGACCCGCGCCAAGACCGTCACCGGCGACTTCAACGGCGATGGCCGCGATGATCTCGGCGCCTTCTACGGTTACGCGGACGGCAGCGAGAAGATCTGGACGTTCAGCGCGACCGCCGATGGAAAGTTCGTCCCGGTCCCGTCCTGGTCCTCCACGACCTGGGGAGACTGGAACCGCACGTCCCTCCTGTCGGGCGACTTCAACGGCGATGGTCGCGACGACATCGCCGCCTGGTACGACTACGTGGACGGCCATGACGCCATGCACGTCTTCCCCAGCACGGCGACCGGCACGTTCACCTCGGCCTACGAGGCCTGGAACGGGCCAGCCGGAAGCATGGCGCGGGACCACATCAAGTTCGTCACCGGTGACTTCAACGGTGACGGACGGGACGACCTCAGCGGGTTCTACGGCTACGACGACGGCAGTGTCCGCATGTTCACATGGGCGACCAAGTCCGACGGCAAGCTGAACCCCCCGGCCGGAAGCTGGTCTGCACCCACGGGCAACTGGACCTTCAGCCGGTCCCTGCCCCTGGAGCAGCAATGACACCTGATGCTGCGTAAGTGACACGCGCGGCGGGGGGGGGGGGGGGGGTGGGGGGGGGGGGGGGGCGCGCGCGCGCGCGCCAGACAGAGGTGGGGTGTGGTGGGGTGGGGCGGACGCT
>NZ_JBHXFA010000052.1:0-7974 GCF_042724175.1 Streptomyces sp. NPDC127084 | reverse complement strand
GTCCCGGTATTTCGGTACCGGGACGGGCCGCAGCCGTCAGCATCGTCAGTTGCGGGGCTTGAGCATGCGGGCCAAGAGGTTCTTCGTCGCGGTCCGTATGCGCTCATCGACATGGCCGGGCTCGCTGAGCGCGATGGGCCAGTTGAAGGTGCCGGCGGCGAACACCATGGTCCCGCGCCGGTCGACGCACAGACTCGTGTTCTGGATCCTCGCCCCGCGTCCCATACTGTCCGAGTAGGGGGAGTGGGACAGCAGGGTCTGCTCCATGTTCTCCGGCTTGGGCATCTTCGGGTTGAAGCCGTCCGCCTCCACCGCCACCAGATCCGGGATCTCGTCGCCGTCGCGCAGACCGGTGCCTTCCCACAGCCAGTGACCGGACTCCCGCACCACCAGGGGGACCGGCTCCTTCAGCATCCCGTTGTACTGCACACCCAGCAGGCCTTGTTCCGCACGGCTGTTGTTCCTGTCCAGGTGGCGCCACCGAATGGTGGGACCCTCAGGGCCCGGCTTCGGGTCCTGCTCCTCCTTGTAGCAGGCGACCACGCGGTGGGCCCGGTGACGCGAGGAGGGTTCGAGGCGGACGTTGAAGTAGATGTTGTTCGCCCCGAGGAACGCCAGGTGCGTACCCGCCTTGAGCGCGCCCTCGGCGTGGTCGCGCATCTCCCTGGACCAGTACTCGTCATGGCCTGGGAACACGATCGCCGTGTGCCGGGACGGGTCGATACGGCCTTCGTGCAGATCGACGCTGGTCGCGTACGTGATGTCGTAGCCGCTCTGCTCGGCCCAGCGAGTGAAGGAACTGTCCATCTCGAAGACCATCGGCAGTCCGAGGTTCGAATACGGCCGGTCGAACGACACCTCATAGGAGCGCTCGGGGTTCCCGCCGGTCTTCCCGTCCGGAAGGTAGCCGCGGTAGAGGTTCTTGCCGGTGCGCCCGTCGCGGGGCCAGAGGTTGTAGGCCTGGTAGGTGGTGAACGGGGCGACCATCAGGATGTCTGAGGCGCGCTCCAAGTCCCTTACGACAAAGGGCGAATAGCTGCGGCGGCCGTCAGTGGTGGTGAAGACGGCGAGGAACAGCCCGGATACCCAGTCCTTGGGTATCTCGAAGGTCCAGGACACCGGCCAGTCGCACGCGATGACCCGCGATCCGGCCGCCGGGGTCGGGGTGGGCCGCGGCCGGCCCTGGAGCTCGGGGCTGACGGCCAGACGGCGGGCGCCCGCTCCCGAGTAGTGCCCGAGGCGGTAGAGCGACACGGTGAACTTCTCGGCGGAGCGGACCGACACATGGAAGTCGAGGGACTCGCCGGGGCTCACCGAAGTGGCCGAGGTGTACCCATGGATGTGCCCGGCCTTGTCATCCGCGCTGCGGGTGCCGTTGTGTCCGACCTTCCAGTCTGCGGACCCGGCGAGCAGATTCTCCCGGACCACCGGGTTGTCGCCGGTGCGCACGGCCTGGCGGGCGGGGGGAGGGCCGACGGCCGCGCCCTGCGCCCTGCAGCCTGCCAGGGCTGCGGCCCCGAGTCCGAGCGCTCCCAGGGCAGCACGACGAGACACCTGCGGCATGGGGGGCAACCTCCATTGGGACTGCGGGCGGTTGCCCTGCGTGCGGCGGACGCGACTATGTGGCACGCAAGAGACGAAACGTATCTTCAAATATGCCGGAGTCGATCATATGAGCGACAAATGCGAATCCGGCTGCGCCCCCTGCGTAATGTGTCGAAGAACACGCAGCCCGCACTCATCACTCCTGCGCACTGCGGAAGTTCACCGGCCGGCCGCGCCCCGCCGACCGACCGTGGGAGTTGCCCGAGGCCCAACGGGTGGGTGGCCGCACGCGGCTGCATGCCGTGCTGCGGCTGCCGGATCCGCCCCCACGCCCAGGCTCCGATCAGAACCGCACCGGCAATGCGACGAGCCCTCGGGCCCGGATCGAGGGGCGCCAGCGCAGTGCGTCGCGCGGCACGTCCAACTCCAGGCCGGGGAAGCGGTGAAGCAGTGTGCGCACGGCGATCTGCGTTTCCAGCCGGGCCAGTGGGGCGCCCACGCAGTAGTGGATTCCGTGTCCGAGCGCCAGGTGGCCGGTGTCGTGCCGGTCCGGATCGAGGCAGTCGGGGTCGGCGAACCGGGCCGGGTCGCGGTTCGCGGAGGCGAGCGACAGCATGACGGTCTCCCCGGCCGGGATCACGACCCCGCCGATCGCGATCTCCTCCGTGGGGAACCGGCGGATGGCGAGCGCCGCCGGACCGTCGTAGCGGGCGAACTCCTCTACGGCGTCCCGGATCCTGGCGGGGTCGTCCCGCAGCGCCGCCAGCTGCTCCGGGTGGTCGAGCAGTGCCAGCACGGCGCTGCCGATGAGTTGCACGGTGTTCTCGTAACCGGCGAACAGGATGAGGAAGGCCAGCGAGGTCAACTCGTCCTCGGTGAGTGCGTCCCCGCCGTCGTGCACACCCACCAGATCGGTCAGCAGATCGTCGCCCGGAGCACGGCGCTTGTCGGCGATCAGCCGGGTGAAGTAGGCGAGCATGGCCGCGACGGCCTGCTTTGCCGCTCCGGGGTCCGCGGGATCAGGCGCGATCAGGGCGTCGGTCCAGGTCCGGAAGTCCGGGCGGGAGTCGTGCGGTACACCCAGCAGGTCGCAGATGACGCTGATCGGCAGGGGAGCGGCGTACGAGGCGACGAGGTCGGCGTGCCCCTGATCGGCCACGGCGTCGAGGAGTCGGTCGGCGCGCGCCTGGATGCCCGGACGCATTCCCTCCACACGGCCCGGCGTGAAGGCTTTGCTGACCAGGCGCCTGATCCGGGTGTGGTCCGGCGGATCCATGTTCAGCAGGTTGGCGTCGAGGGCAGGGGGCAGTGAGAAGCCCCGGTAGTTGCCGGGAGCGCGGTGCGCCTTGTCCAGGGACAGCCTCGGGTCGGCCAGCAGCCGCCGTACGTCCTCGTAGCGGCTGACGATCCAGATGGGCAGGCCGTCGGGTCCGGCCATCCGGTGCGCCGGACCGGCTTCCCGGAGCCGGGCGTACGCCGCGTGCGGGTCGGCGACGAGCGCGGGCAGATCGACGGGCGGATCAGGGGATGCGGTATCCATGATCGTCAGCCTAGGCGTGGGCAGACGGGTTGCGCACCGGGCATGTCGGTGACGATGGGACCCCTCCGTTGTCCCCGGGTCTGTGCCACGTGCCGTTCCGGCGGATGGAACGGCACGTGGCCCGCCGGGTACCGGTCAGCCGCCTGGAACGGGTGGCTGCGGGAAGGTCTTGGCCGTCACCTTCCCTGCGGCGTACTGGTTCTTCACTTTGCCGGCGTGCAGCGCCGCGAACGTCTCGGCGTTCGCCGTTCCGGTGACCGTGAGGCCCAAATCGCGCTGGTAGCGGCCGATCATGTTCGAGAGATCCTGGCCGGCCACCATGTGTGAACGGTATTGCGGGCTGAGCAGGTAGATGCTGTCGGTCCTGGTGTACAGGCCGACTCCGAAGGCGGTGGTGTCGTCGAACACCTCGGTGTTCGCCCAGTAGACGGCGCTGCTCATCCAGAGCACGTCGGCGTTGTCCTGCCCCGGCTGGACTGTGGAGGTGTCCGAGCCGAAGTGGGCGAACTTCAGCGCCGTCATCGTCGAGCGGCCGAGGTTGCCCAGTCCGTCGGTGTCGACGGTCAGTCCGTCGTACCGCTCGTCGTTGGCCTTCTGAAAGCACTTCAGCGCGGCCACGGTGGGTTTGTCCATCTTCCCCAGAGTGACCTCTTCGGTGAGTTTGCAGGGGTCGGAGTCCTTGAGGGTGGACAGCCTGGCCTGGGCGAACTGCACGTACATATTGGGTCCGTCGCCCGGCCGCCAGGGCAGCGGGCCGTCGGGCTTCTTCTTGGACTCACCGCCACCGCCACCACCACCCCCGGACCCCGCACCGGACCCGCCGCCCTTGGAGCCTGAGGCCGGTGTTTCCGCCGGGGTCGCCGACGGCGATGCGGACGGGACGTCGACCGGTGGTGAGGGCGGCGGGGGCAGCGCGCTCGCACTGATCTCGTCGAGTTGTTCGGTCGCCAGGCTCCGTACCTGCGGTCTGAAGGCGAACCAGAGCGTCACGAAAATGATCAGCAGGCAGAAGAGGATGCTGAGGAAGGTCGCCAGCCAGCGGGGCATGACTCCCTTCTGCACATAGGTCCCGGCCACCTCCAAGGGCTCCTTGCCCGAACGCTGCACTGCGAGGTTGAAGGGCCTGTCCTCCGCACGGCCGAACCAGGTGATGTCCCGCGGCTTGAGGGTGGCATCGATGAAGGCGGCCCGGCCCGGCTCGATCTGCACATTGGCCGGATGGATGTCGTACGTGAGCTGGTCGCCGTTGTCGCTGCCACTCACCGACGCGGTCAGCTTGGTGTTGCCGATGTTGTCGACAGCGAGCTTCGGGCGGCCGCGGAAGCGGCCCTTGACGGTCTGCGGGACCAGTTCCGCCCGTACTTCGCTGAAAGGGGTGATGGTGAGGTTGCCCTCGGGGACGGTCGCCGCCGACGGGTGCTCGGTGGGGGTGATCTGGATGCCGTACGGGTTGGGACCCGCCGTCGCATCGGGAGTACGAGGCGGCGCGAAGGTGACTTCCACGGAGCCGGTGGTCCCCGGGTAGATACGGAGCGTCGGCGGTGACACCGTGACATACGGCGCGATGTCGCCGACCGGCGTGAACCGGTACTCGTCGACGACGTCGCCGGTATTGCGCAGCCGCAACCGCACGGTGGTGGTGCTGCCCGGGTCCACGGTGGTGGAAGCGGGTTCCAGGGAAGTCCATAGGCTCACAAGGGGACCGTACGAGTTGGGGCCCCGCGGGCACAGCAGGCCGTCGGGCAGCGCCACTGCCCGATCGTCCCCCACCCGCTGCCCTCCCGGCCCGAAGCCGCACCCCGCCCCGTCCGGGCAGTTCACGGGCGGTCGAGCGGTGCCATCGGCCGCCCGCCGGACACCCCGCCATCCGACGGGACCTCCGCCCCGCACGCCCCGGTCCGCCGACCGCATGGTGCCGGGGGCCGGAGCGGGGCAGTAAGGCGGCGGGCGCGGCCGGGAGTTGCCCGCGAGGGCGGACACCCCTGCCCCGCATCAGGTACGTGAGGCCGTCTTGCCGGCACAACGGCGGGCGGCGGTCGCGCCGGTGACGTCCCCTCTCTCCCGCCGCCGACGTCCGTACCCGGATGGCAACAGTCTGTTTTCCACCACAGCGGCGCTATTCAGACAACATCCCGACGATATCGACTGTCCGGACAACCGGGCACGTTGTTCCTCCCTCTCTTCGCACGGGGCAGTGCCTCTCTTTGCGCCGGTCGGGCGGGTGAACCGTCCTGACCTGCCGCACCGGGTGGCCCGCACCCCGCCTTCTTCTCGCAACATCCGGAATACGAGGGAACGATGACCACTTCGCGCACCACCCGGCTGCGGCGCCCGCTGCTCGCCGGTACCACGGCTGTAGCCGCCATGGCCGTGACAGCCGGTCTGATAGCCGCCGCGCCGGACCAGGCCACGGCCGCGACCGGCCCCAAACTGAGCCTTATCGCGGCGACCGACTCGGTCACGCTCACCTCCTGGAAGGAGGAGCCGGGTGTCTACCTGGACCTCGGCACCTACCTGACCGCGGAGGGAAGACCCCTGGAGCTGAAGGTGACACGGAAGTCCTACAAGGACCCCGTGACCATCACCCAGACCGTGTACGAGGGCGGCAAGGCCAAGACCAAGACGCTTCCCAAGGGCACCGTGAAGGACTTCTCCGGGCTGCCCGGCTTCGCGGAGGTGACCGTCACCGACAAGGCGGGCAAGAAGGTCGTCAGCCGGACGGAAAACTTCTGCCCGAACAACGCCAGCGGACGGGTCCGCCCCGACGCGCCCTCCACCTCCAAGTATCCGGAGAGCTGCCCCACCAACGCCTTCACCCTCGGTTCCGTGTGGGGCATCGAGAAGGGGTGGGCCGCCAACACCTACGCCGGCTCCTACACCCAGCCGGTGAAGCTCGCCGCCGGCGCGTACACGGCCAAGATCAGGGTCGCCAAGAAGTACCGGGACCTCTTCGGCATCGCCGACAAGCCCGCAACGGTGAAGGTCACCGTCGAGGAGCGCAGCTGGGAGGACGGCACCGGTGCGCCGGCTGGCCGATCGGCGACCGCTGGGGAGCACGCCGGGCACGGCACCGCCCACCAGGCCCCGACCGGTCACACCGGGCACGGGCCAGGGCACGCCGCGACGCCCGCTCAGGCTGCCGCACCGGTGACGAGCGGCGCCGGCCCCTCGTACAACGTCGGCCACGGACCGCTGAAGGCCGCGCCCCCGGCCCTGCCGTGGGCGCTGAAGAAGCTGCAGGCCGCGCGCGCCGGCATGCGTGCCGGCGACGCCGCGGGCCAGACCGACGGCTCGCGCAAGGCACCCGCCCTCAAGCCGCTGTCCAAGCGGCCCACCGGCAAGCCCTCCGTCCCGGATGTGCCCAAGCCCGACCTGCGCTCGCTGCCGGCCTACGGCATCACCATCAGCGACGGTGACCAGAACATCCCCGGCAGGGACTACCTGGCCTTCAGCGCCAACGTGTGGAACGCCGGTCCGGCCCAGCTCGTGGTGGACGGCTTCCGCTCGCCCGGCAAGGCCAAGATGGACGCCTTCCAGTACTTCTACGACGCCAAGGGCAAGCAGGTCGGCTACACCCCGACCGGCACCATGGAGTGGGACCCGCGTCCCGGCCACGTGCACTGGCACTTCACCGACTTCGCCAGCTACCGGCTGCTGAAGGCCGACAAGAAGGAAGCGGTCCGCAGCGGCAAGGAGGCCTTCTGCCTGGCCAACACCGACGCCGTCGACTACACGGTCAAGAACGCCAACTGGCACCCGTACAACACCGACTTGTCCACCGCCTGCGGTCAGGAGAACTCCATCTCCGTCCGCGAGGTGCTGGACGTCGGCTCGGGTGACACCTACACCCAGGACCTGCCGGGGCAGTCGTTCGACATCACGGATGTGCCCAACGGCACCTACTACATCCAGGTGCTGGCCAACCCGGCCAAGCGGCTGAAGGAAACCAACCTCAACAACAACAGCGCCCTGCGGAAGGTCGTCCTCGGCGGCGAGCCCGGCAAGCGGACCGTGACCGTCCCCGCGCACGACCTCGTGAACGCCAATTGAGCCCACACGCCGTGCACGGCATGTGAGCAGCCCCCGCGGGAGTGGGTGGCGCAGTGTCCGCTGCACCACCCACTCCCGTTGTGCGGAGCCGGACGCGTGCGGTGCCGCCGGTGCCCACGCGGCAGCCGGGCCACTGCGCCCACCGGGGGATTGCCTGCCTCTCACCAGGGAATTTGTCGACGCGGGGCTACAATCCTGCGAACCAGTTCACAAGTTCCCCACTTGGAGAGTGCGTTGGCCGATTCCGTGCCCGTGACCGACAGAGCGATCCCGGATCCCGGCCTTGACGACAAGGAGCGCCAGGCGCTCACCAGTGTCCCGTGCTCGGCCCTGCCGTGGGGGGGGGGGCGGGGCCCGGCGGGCCGCGGGCCGGGCGGGGGGGGGGGGGCGGGGGCGCGGCGGGGGGGGGGTGGGGGAGTGGGGGGGGTGAAATGCGCCCCCCTGCTCGTGGGCGGGGGCCAGTACATGTTCCACCTGGGGGGGCGGCTTCGAGGTCAGGGAGCGTACGCCCGACTCGGTCAACGACCGCAGTACGGCGTTGAGTTGGTCCGTCTCCACCTGGAGGCGGACGCGCGTGCCCTGGCTGTTCTGAATGTGCTGGACGGCGAGGTCGTGCACGCCGGGCAGGGCCGCCAATCCGTTGGGCGCGCCCACCAGTTCGGCGCTCACGATGGTGTGGGTGAGGTGGCGCAGGTCGGCCAGCGAACCGCTCTCCACCGTGCGGCCCTTGCGGATGATGCTCACCCGGTCGCACAACTCCTCGACCTCGCTGAGGATGTGGGAGGAGAGCAGGATCGTCCGGCCCCGGTCGCGTTCCTCCTCCACGCAGCGCTGGAAGC
>NZ_JBHXFA010000051.1:39723-43149 GCF_042724175.1 Streptomyces sp. NPDC127084 | reverse complement strand
GGGGTGGACACCCCGGGGCGGGGCCCTCCTCATGTGCTGTTGCTGTTGCCGCTGCCGGTGTGGTCAGCCGCCGCACTGGCACGGGCCGCCGGACTGGCAACCGCAGCCGCAGCTGGAGCCGCAGCCGCAGGCGCCGAGGATCGGCAGTTGGCGCGATGGGGGCACTTCGACAGAGGCGTTCTGCTCACGTACGTCGGTCGCGGGGGAATCTGCCATGGGGTGGGTCCCTCCTCCTGGGCGTACTCGTGTCGCCGTACCCCATTGCATGCCCACTCAGACCGGCGCATCAACGGCGCACAGAGGTGCGGCTCCGCGTCACGCGCCCTCGACCGGGCCGGTGTCCGCCTGGAGTTCGTCGGCGTGCTCACCCGTCACCAGGTAGACCACCCGCTTGGCGACCGACACCGCGTGATCGGCGAAGCGCTCGTAGTAGCGGCCGAGCAGGGTCACATCGACCGCCGTCTCGATGCCGTGCTTCCAGCGGTCGTCGATCAGGTGCTGGAACAGCGTCCGGTGCAGCAGGTCCATCTCGTCGTCGTCCGTCTCCAGCTGGAGCGCCAGGTCGACGTCCTTGGTGATGATCACCTCGGCGGCCTTGGCCATCAGACGCTGGGCGAGCTGGCCCATCTCCAGAATGGTGGCGTGCAGGTCACGCGGGACGGCGGTGTTCGGGAAACGCAGCCGGGCCAGTTTGGCCACATGCTGCGCCAGGTCTCCGGAGCGCTCCAGGTCGGCGCTCATCCGCAGCGAGGTCACCACGATGCGCAGGTCCGTCGCGACCGGCTGCTGCCGGGCCAGCAGGGCTATCGCCCGCGCCTCCAGGTCGTGCTGGAGATCGTCCACCTTCTGGTCTGCGGCGATCACGCTCTCGGCGAGCTTCAGATCCGCGTCGAGGATCGCGGTTGTGGCACGCCCGATCGCCGATCCGACCAGCCGGGCCATCTCGACCAGGCCCTCGCCGATCGAGTCCAGTTCCTCGTGGTACGCGTCCCGCATGGGAAGTCCCTCTCTCGATACGTACGAACCCCGGGTGGGATGAGTGGGTTGAGCCTCCCACGGTGGGTTGAGCCTCCCACGCCGCCACGGTCACCCCTGTACGCGTACGGTCCCTCCCGCCGAAGTGAACCGCCACTTTCCCCTCAGTGAACTCTGGGCGACGAGTGCCCGAGGTGCCACCCGGATGGCTGGGAGAGTGTCCGCCGGCCCGCATAACCTGGGTGGCATGGACGTGAACGCGGCGGTCGCCGCATTGGCCGCGATCGCCGGGGTGTGCACCGGCGTGATCGCCATGCTGGCGTTCCGCTGGAGCGAGCGCGACCAGGCAAGGCCCACCCGCACCTCGCTGCACACGGACGCCGCGCTGCCGCCCGGCGTCGACACCGTGCTGTCCGTACTCCGCTCATCGGCGGTCGTGCTCGACGAGAGCGACTCGGTGGTCAAGGCGAGCTCGGCCGCCTACGCGCTCGGCCTGGTCAGGGGCGGAAAGCTGACCGTGGAGCCGATGCTGCACATGGCCCGCGACACCCGCAGGGACGGTGAGATACGCCAGGTCGAGCTCGATCTGGACCGCCGCGGCACCGGCCGCGGCGAGGCGCTCGCCGTCTCCGCCCGGGTCGCACCGCTGGGCTCCCGGCTTGTGCTTCTCCTCGTCGACGACCTCACCGAGGCCCGCCGCATCGAAGCGGTACGGCGCGACTTCGTCGCCAACGTCAGCCATGAACTCAAGACCCCGGTCGGTGCGCTCTCGCTGCTCTCCGAAGCGGTGATGGACGCCTCGGACGACCCCGAGGCGGTCGCGCGCTTCGCGGGCCGTATGCAGATCGAGGCGACCCGTCTCACCAATCTCGTACAGGAGCTGATCGACCTCTCGCGGGTGCAGAACGACGACCCGCTGGAGGACGCCGAGCCGGTACGGGTGGACGAGCTGGTCGCCGAGGCCATCGACCGCTCCCGGCACACCGCGTCCACCAAGCAGATCACCATGGCCGCCGGCGGCACCGCCGACCTGCACGTCTGGGGCAACCGCGGCCAGCTTGCCGCCGCCCTCGGCAACCTGGTCGAGAACGCCGTCAACTACTCACCGGCCCGCACCCGCGTCGGCATCGCCGCGCGGCGTGTCCCGGCGTCCGGCGGGGACGCGATCGAGATCGCCGTCACCGACCAGGGCATCGGCATCTCGGAGAAGGACCGCGAGCGCATCTTCGAGCGGTTCTACCGGGTCGATCCGGCCCGCTCCCGGGCCACCGGCGGTACGGGTCTCGGCCTGGCCATCGTGAAGCATGTGGCCGCCTCGCACGGCGGGGAGGTCACGGTGTGGAGCACCGAAGGCCAGGGCTCCACCTTCACCCTTCGGCTGCCAGAAGCCGGTTCCGTCCGCGACCGGGACCGCACGGGCGGCAGCACCATCATCCCGGCAACGCCCACCACAGCGGTCTCCGCCGCCGACGTCGACGTCCTGGACGGTGGCGACCGCGGCGACGGCGACGGTGGCGGGGCATACCGCCGAGACAGCGACACCCACCCCGGTCCGGCACCCAGGACCACCACACGCGTACCACTGCCTGCCCCGGAGGCCCTTCAGTGACCCGAGTGCTTGTCGTCGAGGACGAGGAGTCCTTCAGCGACGTCCTTTCCTACATGCTCCGCAAGGAGGGCTTCGAGGTCGCCGTCGCGGCCACAGGGCCCGAGGGACTTGACGAGTTCGAGCGCAACGGCGCCGATCTCGTCCTCCTCGACCTCATGCTGCCGGGGCTGCCCGGCACCGAGGTCTGCCGTCAGCTGCGCGGCCGGTCCAATGTCCCCGTGATCATGGTGACCGCGAAGGACAGCGAGATCGACAAGGTCGTCGGTCTGGAGATAGGGGCCGACGACTATGTGACCAAGCCCTTCTCCTCGCGGGAGCTCGTCGCGCGGATCCGTGCAGTGCTGCGGCGCCGGGGTGAGCCGGAGGAGGTCGCCCCGGCGGCGCTCGAGGCCGGTCCGGTCCGGATGGACGTGGACCGGCATGTCGTCACGGTCGCCGGCGCCAAGGTCGATCTGCCGCTCAAGGAGTTCGACCTGCTGGAGATGCTGCTGCGCAACGCGGGCCGGGTGCTGACCCGTATGCAGCTGATCGACCGGGTCTGGGGCGCGGACTACGTGGGCGACACCAAGACGCTCGACGTCCACGTCAAGCGGCTGCGGGCCAAGATCGAGCCCGACCCCGGCGCCCCTCGGTACCTGGTCACGGTGCGCGGCCTGGGCTACAAGTTCGAGCCGTAAGCCGGGCCGCGATGCCTCGTCGCGTACGCGTGCACATGTCGGCGGGGGCGCCCGGGGGGAGGGGGGGGGGGGCGGCCCGCACACCGGGCCGCGGGGGGTGGCGGTGGCGGGGGGGGCCCCCCCCCCCCCCCCCCCCCCCCCGCCCCCCCCCCCAACCCCCCGGGG
>NZ_JBHXFA010000051.1:18980-39713 GCF_042724175.1 Streptomyces sp. NPDC127084 | reverse complement strand
CACAGCCCCCGCGCCACCGGCCGCCCCGGACACCAGCGCTCGGCCCCCCGACTCTCTCCGCCCCCGCTGCCCGCCCGCGCGCCCCCCCCCGACATGCGCACGCGTGTTCTGGGAGCGGTCAGTGCCCGGCGGCAGCGGACTCGGGAGCACCCGACTCGTGAGCCCCCTCCTCGCCCTCGCCGCCGTGCCCGGCCTCGGGAGCACTCGGGCTGGAGGCGGGGGCCGACGGGGACGCGGCCGGGGGCTGCGGGATCACCGAGGGGCCGTACGACGTGTAGTCGCCGGCCGCCGGCACGACGAAGGCGTCGAGGCTGACGTCGCCGGTCTCGCTGAAACGGAAGACGACCTTCTGAGGCTCGCCGTCCGCGGCCGCCTCACGGCCGTTGTCGATGACGGCGGACGCGTTGCCCTCGCCGCCGAGGAGCACGGAACCACCGGCCGGCACGATGACCGGACCGCTGCCCTCGGCCGGGCTCAGCTTCACGGTCAGACCGGTGTCCGGCAGCGTGATGGACTCAAGGGTCTGGTCCTTGGTGCTGTTGTTGAACACCGTCCCCGAGACGACCGCCGGACCCTCGGCCTTGAGGTCGGGCTGGGTGATGACCGTCGCGTTCTGGATCTTGATGTCGCCGACCGTGGTGGCGGCGTTGTCGGGCTTGATCTCCAGCGTCTGGGCATCATTGCCCGCGCCGCAGGCGGAGAGCGAGGCGACCGAGATCATCAGTGCGGCGGCGGCGATGGCGCCGCGCCGAAGGCTGCGGGCGCCCCCGGGCGACGTGTGGGGGAGGCTCACGGCGGCGGCAACTCCTTGGACGTACGGACTGGCTGAAGGTCTTACAGGTCTTACGGGTCTGCACGAGTACTGTGCGGCGGTCGTACAGCGGGCTTAGGTTACCGACCCGCGGTCGGCCTCCCGCACCCGACCCGCCCCTGAAGCGATCACGCTCCCGCGGAGCCGTCCCGGGGGCTCTCCCGGGCCGCTCCTTCCGCGCTCTGCCGAAGCGCGTCCCGGCCGCCCCCCGGCACCGCCGCCGCTCCTCACCGGTCTCACCGGTCACTCATCACTTCACTTGCCACTTGTTCCTCGTTACCACTTGATGATCGCCGGCGCGTCACCGACGGGGATTTGGTCCGCTGTTCACATTAGGCCGGTGATCAATTCCGCAGGCCATCACACATTTCTCGCGGAAAAACCGCTGACTGTTCCTCTAGGGCAGCCCTCGGATGCCCCTCGGGGACTCTCGGATGGCCCTTGGTGATCAATTCGGGATTCCTTCCCGACATCCATCCGCTCGGGTGATCGATCCTCGAACGGAGTATGTGAAGCGGGCGACCAGGAACCGGGCAAATCGGGACATTCATTCACTCAAGTGATGGATGTGGTGCGGGTAACGTGCACGTTTCCGTGCGCTCGTACAGCGGCTCCGACCTGCGAATACCCAGTTGCGGAAGGCGTCCGCAGCACGTCCGGGTTGCTGTTGTCAAGCCCCGAGATATGCCCTGACCTGCGAAAACGCCATTCAGAAGTGGCCGTTCTCGTGTTACTCTGGATAGCCACGGAAGGGGTACCTGTCACATGACGTTCAAGGTTGGCGACACCGTGGTCTATCCCCATCACGGGGCCGCGCTGATCGAGGCCATCGAAACTCGCCAGATCAAAGGCGTGGACAAGACCTACTTGGTGCTCAAGGTTGCTCAGGGTGACCTGACGGTTCGTGTGCCGGCGGACAATGCGGACCTCGTTGGTGTGCGCGATGTGGTCGGTCAGGACGGGCTCGACCGGGTCTTCGACGTGCTGCGCGCACCGTATGCCGAGGAGCCCACGAACTGGTCCCGTCGCTACAAGGCAAATCTCGAAAAGCTCGCCTCCGGCGACGTCATCAAGGTCGCCGAAGTGGTGCGCGACCTGTGGCGCCGCGAGCGCGAGCGCGGACTCTCCGCAGGTGAGAAGCGCATGCTGGCCAAGGCTCGCCAGATCCTGGTGAGCGAGCTGGCGCTCGCGGAGAACACCAACGAGGACAAGGCCGAGGCTCTGCTCGACGAGGTCCTCGCGTCCTGACGCCGGTGCGTGACGCCCGCGTGCGCGTTGCGCAGCGTCCGCGTTCGCAGCGTAGAACTGAATGCCGCGGTGCCCGCTGACCAGCTGATGAGGTTGTGTCGCCGGGCACTGCGGCATGTTCGTAAGATCGGGTGCCACGTGTACTCGTCGCCCGTACCGGACGTATGTGTACCCGCTTGTTGCTCGTTACCCGCATTCGTCCGTAACTCAGCTAGCTCAGCAACCCCTGATACCCCGACTTTCCCCGTCCGTCCCCTCACCATGGCGCGTCCGGTGCAGCCGCCCGACCAGCGTCACGGAAGGGTCCGGTCAGGGCGTCGTACCCGGCGCTCCCCCGGAAATCCAGCCGGGGGTGCATCCCAGGCCATACCCACCTCGGCCGAGGACACAAACCTGGCCAGCGACATCTACGTCTTGGCCATGTCAATTCGGGGACGCCCGGGACTGCCGGGACTGCCGGAAATTCCGGGATGCATGCTTCAGGGGAACATCCGACCTCCGGAGTGGAACCGATGTCAGACCACACACGCACCGGCCGCACCGCCGCGGTGATCCCCGCGGCGGGCCGGGGCGTTCGGCTCGGCCCGGGCGCACCCAAGGCGCTCCGCACGATCAGCGGCACCCCCATGCTGATCCACGCCGTACGGGCCATGGCCGCCGCCAGAGCCGTCTCACTCGTCGTCGTGGTCGCCCCACCGGACGGCGCCCCCGAGGTCAAGCACCTGCTCGACGCGCACGCGCTCCCCGAGCGCACCGACTATCTGGTGGTGCCCGGCGGTGAGACCCGCCAGGAGTCCGTACGCCGCGGCCTGGACGCTCTGCCCGAGACCGTCAGCACGGTCCTCGTCCATGACGCCGCCCGCCCCTTGGTCCCTGTCGACACAGTCGACGCGGTGATCGAGGCCGTACGCGACGGGTCACCGGCTGTCGTCCCCGCGCTGCCACTCGCCGACACGGTCAAGCAGGTCGAGCCGCGCGCCGAGGGAGAGCCCGAGCCGGTCACCGCCACCCCCGACCGCGCCCTGCTGCGCGCCGTGCAGACCCCGCAGGGCTTCGACCGCGAGACCCTCGTACGCGCCCATGAGACCTTCGCCGCCGTGAGCGGCGAAGGCGCCACCGACGACGCCGGGATGGTCGAGCGGCTCGGCGCGCCCGTAGTGGTCGTACCCGGCCACGAGGAGGCGTTCAAGGTGACCCGCCCGCTGGACCTCGTGCTCGCCGAGGCCGTACTCGCCCGCAGGAGGGCCAACGATGGCTTCTGAGAGCGCCGCCTCCACGCCTCCCGCACTTCCCATGCCCCTCGTGGGCATCGGCACCGACGTCCACGCCTTCGAGCCGGGTCGCGAACTGTGGTGCGCCGGCCTGCTGTGGCCCGGTGAGGACGGGCTCGCCGGGCACTCCGACGGCGATGTCGCGGCCCACGCCGCCTGCGACGCCCTGTTCTCCGCCGCGGGTGTCGGCGACCTCGGTGCCCACTTCGGCACCAGCCGTCCCGAGTGGTCCGGCGCGTCGGGGGTGGCGCTGCTCACCGAGGCCGCCCGGATCGTGCGCGCCGAAGGGTTCGAGATCGGCAATATCGCGGTCCAGGTCATCGGGGTACGGCCGAAGATCGGCAAGCGCCGCGACGAGGCCCAGCGGGCGCTGAGTGGGGCCGCCGGCGCCCCGGTGTCCGTCTCCGGCACCACCACCGACGGTCTCGGGCTGACCGGCAGGGCCGAAGGGCTGGCAGCGATCGCCACGGCGCTGGTCTTCCGCGCGTCCTGACGTGGCGCGGGCGGGATGTGGGGTAGACGCGGAGGTGACGTTCCACCACTCCCATCACTCCGGTTCGGAAGGAACAGCGCCGTGACCGCCTCGCTCAGCGACGAGCTCAGGGACCTGCTCGACAGCCCCCAGTTCGTGAACATCGCCACCATCCAGCCGGACGGAAGCCCGCAGGTCTCTCCCGTCTGGGTCAAGCGGGACGGGGACGACCTCCTGATCTCCACGACCATCGGCCGGCGCAAGGAGAAGAACCTCCGGCGCGACCCCCGGGCCACCGTGGTCGTGCAGCCGTTCGACGCGCCGTACACGTACGCCGAGATCCGCGGCACCGCCACGCTCACCACGGAGGGCGGCCAGGAGCTGATCGACGAGCTGTCCATGAAGTACACCGGCAAGCCGTACGCCGAGTTCAACCCGGCGGCTGGCCAGGACGCACCGCGCGTGGTCGTCCGGATCACCCCGCGCAAGGTCGTCGGCGCGCTGGCCTGAGTCGGGCTGGGCTGGGCTGGGGCGCGGTGTGCGCTCCGTGCCCAAGGCCCGGCGCGCCGACCGGAGCCGGCCAGGGTCCGCAGTGCGATCCGGGGCGCGGCCATGGTGCTGCGCCGCCCAGGACCAGTGCCCTGGTACGCCGGCCAAAGCCCGGCCATGGCGCGGGCGCCCTGGCGACCCGGACGACCCTTCGGGTGATCTGACGGGTGATCTCACGGGCGACCTCGTGGCGGACCGGGACGACCTCCTGCGCCCCGGAGGCCCGGCGAGCGCCCGGTCCGACATCCGAGGGTGTCCCCGCGTCCCCGCGCACCCATGGGCGACCCGGCGGCCCCGTGACTGGCCTGAGCGGCCCTTGAGTCCGCTCGCTCACGTGTGCGTGACCCGCTGGCAGCAGGCCGCCGACCACGTACGGTTGACGCATGACGAGCATCGGTGGTGCCGCTTCCCCTGGGATGGTCGACTGGAACCTCGCGGTCGCGACCGCGACCCGGCTCGTACGGCCGGGTCCCGACATCAGTCGCGACGAGGCGCGCGCCGTCGTGGCCGAGCTGCGCCGGCATGCGAAGGCTTCCGAGGAGCACGTCCGCGCGTTCACCCGGATGATCCCCGACGGCCATGTGCCCGAGGACACTCCGGTCCTGGTCGTGGACCGGCCCGGCTGGGTGAAGGCGAATGTCGCGGGCTTCCGCGAGTTGCTGGCACCGCTGCTGGGCAAGCTCGAGGAGCGCAGGTCGGCGACCCCGGGCGGCGCCGTCTTCGGCGCGCTCGGCGGCAAGGTGACCGGTGTCGAACTGGGCATGCTGCTGTCGTTCCTGGCCTCCCGGGTCCTCGGCCAGTACGAGACCTTCGCGCCCGTCAGCCGCGAGCTGCCCGGCGCCCCCGGCAGCAACGGCAGGCTGCTGCTGGTCGCGCCGAACATCGTGCACGTCGAGCGCGAGTTGGATGTCGCCCCGCACGACTTCAGGCTCTGGGTCTGCCTTCATGAAGAGACCCATCGCACCCAGTTCACCGCCGTGCCCTGGCTGCGCGACCATCTGGAGGGCGAGATCCAGGCGTTCCTCGCCGAGACGGATGTCGACCCCATGGCGGTGCTCGAACGGCTGCGCGAGGCTGCCCAGGCGCTTGCCGGGGGGCGTCCCGAGGGCGAGGAGGATGAGAGCCGCTCCCTCGTGGAGCTCGTACAGACCCCGCAGCAGCGCGAGATCCTCGGCAGGCTGACCGCGGTCATGTCCCTGCTGGAAGGCCACGCCGACTTCGTGATGGACGGGGTCGGACCGCAGATCGTGCCGTCCGTCGGCGAGATCCGCGAGAAGTTCCAGGCCCGCCGCGCCCGTGGCGCCTCCCGGCTCGACCTCGCGCTGCGCAAGCTGCTCGGGCTCGACGCCAAGCTGCGCCAGTACCGGGACGGCGAACGGTTCGTACGAGCCGTGGTCGGTGAGGTCGGGATGGACGGGTTCAACCGGGTATGGACCTCGCCGAACACCCTTCCCACCAAGGCGGAGATCGCCAAACCGGCGGACTGGGTCGCGCGGGTGCACCGTAAGGCAGACTGAGCCGTAATCACCCATCCGAGGGACCGTGGCCCATGGATAGGCGTGCAATGCTCGGGGAACGGCCCGGTTCTGTCACCATCGACGCACTCTGAGTGACGGACCATCCCGTCCCGACTCCGACCGAGGCACCCCCAACTTCACGAAGGGCATCGGACATGGGTCCCCATCCTGCGGTCGCGGCGATACGCCTGGCGGTTCGCCGCGTACTCCACGACGTACTCAACGAACTGAGCGAGCTCCCCCACGAGATCCCGCACGGCCTTTCGCATGCCGCGGTCGGGAGCGGCCGCCCGGGCCGCGCCGCACGACTCGCGACGGCCGAACCGCCGCTGGTCCTGGTCGCCTGCTCCGGTGGCGCCGACTCCATGGCGCTCGCTTCCGCCCTGGCCTTCGAAGCCCGCAAGCTGGCCGTACGCGCCGGCGGAGTCACCGTGGACCACGGCCTCCAGGCCGGTTCAGGATCGCGCGCAGCCGAGGTCGCCGCCCGGCTCACCGAGCTGGGACTCGACCCCGTCGAGGCCATCGCCGTCACGGTCGGCCGCGACGGAGGCCCCGAAGCCGCCGCACGGGACGCCCGCTACGCCGCACTGGACGAGGCCGCCGACCGGCTCGGAGCCGCCGCCGTGCTGCTCGGGCACACCCGGGACGACCAGGCGGAGACGGTCCTGCTGGGCCTCGCCCGTGGCTCCGGTATCCGCTCGCTCTCCGGCATGGCCGCCGTGTCCCCGAGCGGCCGGTACCGCCGTCCCTTCCTCCAGCTCGACCGGCAGACCGCCCGCAAGGCCTGCCTCGTACAGCAGCTCCCGGTGTGGGACGATCCGATGAACGCCGACCCGGCGTACACCCGCTCCCGGCTGCGCCACGAGGGCCTGCCCGCACTTGAGAAGGCCCTCGGCAAGGGCGTGGTCGAAGCCCTGGCCCGCACCGCCCAGCTGTCCCGTGACGACGCGGACGCGCTGGACGCCTGGGCCGCCGATGTCGACGCCTCCGTACGGGACGAGACCGGTCTGCTCGACTGCGCGAAGCTCTACGCGCTGCCCCCCGCGGTACGCCGCCGGGTCCTCAGGCGGGCACTGGTGACAGCCGGTTCACCTGCGGGTTCGCTGTTCGCCCGGCATGTCGAGGAGGTCGAGCGGCTGATCACCGGCTGGCGCGGCCAGCGGGCCATCAACCTGCCCGGCCGCGTCGAGGCCCTCCGCCAGGGTGGCAGACTGGTCATCCGGCAGGGCTGAGCCGGTCCTGCCGACAGGGCCGGGCGATCGGGACGCATCGGGACGCCGGGCAGCGGCAGCGACAGAAAGCGACGCGGGTGAACGAGAAGGACATGGGCGCCGATCTCAAATCGGTGCTCATCACCAAGGAAGAGATCGACGCGAAGCTGGCCGAGCTCGCCGCGAAGATCGACGCGGAGTACGCCGGCAAGGACCTGCTCCTGGTCGGGGTCCTCAAGGGCGCCGTGATGGTGATGGCGGACCTGGCGCGTGCGCTGTCCACCCCCATCACGATGGACTGGATGGCGGTGTCCTCGTACGGCGCCGGCACCCAGTCCTCAGGAGTGGTCCGCATCCTCAAGGACCTGGACACCGACATCAAGGGCAAGCACGTCCTGATCGTCGAGGACATCATCGACTCCGGCCTGACCCTGTCCTGGCTGCTGTCCAACCTGGGCTCGCGCGAGCCGGCCTCCCTTGAGGTCTGCACCCTGCTGCGCAAGCCCGACGCGGCGAAGGTCGCCATCGACGTGAAGTGGATCGGCTTCGACATCCCGAACGAGTTCGTCGTCGGCTACGGTCTCGACTACGCCGAGAAGTACCGCAACCTGCCGTTCGTAGGCACCCTCGCACCACACGTCTACGGCGGCTGACCGCGGCTGACGGCGACCGCGGGTAACCGCGGGCGGCACGGGAACCCGTGCCGCCTTCCCGCCGTTGGAGCATGGGAAGGCGGTCACCGCTGACAAAGCTGGGGTACCGTCCGAAGAACAGTCTTTTCAGTTGAGTGTCATTGCAGCTCTCATAGCAGCATTTACCTACGGGCAGGAGGGACGGAGCGACACCGCTCCGTATGGATGGACGTGAAGCGATACTTCCGTGGGCCGGTCATGTGGATCGTGCTGGCTGTCCTCGCCGTGGTCGTGCTGATGCAGATTGTCGACCAGTCGGGCGGCTACAAGTCGGTGGACACCGCCAAGGTGGTCCAGGCGATCAACAAGAACCAGGTCAAGCAGGCCAAGCTGACCACCGGCGATGAGCAGATCATCAAGATCGAGCTGACCGACGGCCAGAAGATCAACGGCAGCGACAAGGTCCAGGCGAACTACATCGGCGACCAGGGCGTCGAGCTGGCCCAGACCCTTCAGCAGAAGTACGACGCCGGCGAGATCAAGGACGGCTACTCCGTCTCGCCCGAACGGCAGAGCCCGATCCTGTCGGTGCTGTTCTCACTGCTGCCCTTCGTGCTGATCGTGGTCGTCTTCCTGTTCCTGATGAACCAGATGCAGGGCGGCGGCTCCCGGGTGATGAACTTCGGGAAGTCCAAGGCCAAGCTGATCACCAAGGACACCCCCAAGACCACCTTCTCCGATGTGGCCGGGTCCGACGAGGCCGTCGAGGAGCTCCAGGAGATCAAGGAGTTCCTCCAGGAGCCGGCGAAGTTCCAGGCCGTCGGTGCCAAGATCCCCAAGGGTGTGCTGCTGTACGGCCCGCCCGGCACCGGCAAGACGCTGCTCGCGCGCGCCGTAGCGGGCGAGGCGGGCGTCCCGTTCTACTCGATCTCCGGTTCCGACTTCGTGGAGATGTTCGTCGGTGTCGGTGCCTCCCGGGTGCGCGACCTCTTCGAGCAGGCCAAGGCCAACGCCCCGGCCATCGTCTTCGTGGACGAGATCGACGCCGTCGGCCGGCACCGAGGCGCGGGCCTCGGCGGCGGACACGACGAGCGTGAGCAGACCCTGAACCAGCTCCTCGTGGAGATGGACGGCTTCGACGTGAAGGGCGGCGTCATCCTGATCGCCGCCACCAACCGGCCGGACATCCTCGACCCGGCGCTGCTGCGCCCGGGCCGCTTCGACCGGCAGATCGCCGTCGACCGCCCCGACATGCAGGGCCGCCTGGAGATCCTCAAGGTCCACCAGAAGGGCAAGCCGGTCGCCAAGGACGTCGACCTCGGGGCCGTCGCCCGCCGTACCCCCGGCTTCACGGGTGCCGATCTGTCGAACGTGCTCAACGAGGCCGCCCTGCTCACGGCCCGCAGCGACAAGACGCTGATCGACAACCACATGCTGGACGAGGCGATCGACCGCGTCGTGGCGGGTCCGCAGAAGCGGACCCGGATCATGTCCGACAAGGAGAAGAAGATCACCGCGTACCACGAGGGCGGACACGCCCTGGTCGCGGCGGCCTCCCCGAACTCCGACCCGGTCCACAAGATCACGATCCTGTCCCGCGGCCGGGCACTCGGCTACACGATGGTGCTTCCGGAAGAGGACAAGTACTCGACCACGCGCAACGAGATGCTCGACCAGCTCGCGTACATGCTCGGTGGGCGTGCGGCCGAGGAGCTGGTCTTCCACGACCCGACCACGGGCGCGGCGAACGACATCGAGAAGGCCACGGCCACGGCTCGCGCCATGGTCACGCAGTACGGCATGACCGAGCGCCTCGGCGCGATCAAGTTCGGCGGTGACAACACCGAGCCGTTCCTGGGCCGCGAGATGGCGCACCAGCGCGACTACTCGGAAGAGGTCGCGGCGCTGGTGGACGAAGAGGTCAAGAAGCTCATCGAGACCGCGCACAACGAGGCCTGGGAGATCCTGGTCGAGAACCGCGACGTGCTCGACAACCTCGTTCTCGCCCTGCTGGAGAAGGAGACCCTCGGCAAGGAGGAGATCGCCGAGATCTTCGCACCGATCGTGAAGCGCCCGGCCCGCCCGGCGTGGACCGGCTCCGCTCGCCGCACCCCGTCCACCCGCCCGCCGGTGCTCTCGCCGAAGGAGCTGGCCCTGACCAACGGCGCGGCCAACGGCACCGCCGCCGGTGCGGGCAGCACGGTGACGGATGTCACGAAGACCGCGGCCGAGCCGGTCGCGGAGGACCGACCGGAGGCCTGATCAGGCGAGTCTGCCCGAGGGGGCTGGTTTGCCAGGTTTACCGGAATGAACGCAGCACTCCCCAGGTTCTAGCCTGGGGAGTGCTGCGTTATGCACGTTTTTCACGCCGATGGCAGGACAGGAACGAGGCACACATGACCGACCCGGTGACGCTGGACGGCGAGGGCACGATCGGCGAGTTCGATGAGAAGCGCGCCGAGAACGCCGTGCGCGAGCTTCTGATCGCGGTCGGCGAGGACCCGGACCGTGAGGGCCTGCGGGAGACGCCGGGGCGGGTGGCACGCGCCTACAGGGAGATATTCGCCGGGCTGTGGCAGCGGCCCGAGGACGTGCTGACCACGACGTTCGACCTGGGGCACGACGAAATGGTCCTGGTGAAGGACATCGAGGTCACCAGCTGCTGCGAACATCATCTGGTCCCTTTCAGGGGCGTGGCGCATGTCGGCTACATCCCGTCCACCAGCGGAAAGATCACGGGGCTTTCCAAGCTGGCCAGGCTCGTGGACGTGTATGCCCGCCGTCCGCAGGTACAGGAGCGCCTGACGACGCAGATCGCGGACTCCCTGATGACGATCCTGGAGCCGCGCGGTGTGATCGTCGTGATCGAGTGCGAGCACATGTGCATGTCGATGCGGGGGATCCGCAAGCCCGGCGCCAAGACCATCACCTCGGCGGTCCGGGGGCAGCTGCGGGATGTGGCGACACGCAACGAGGCGATGAGCCTGATCATGGCGGACTGACGCCCGCCTGCTCGTGTCGGGTGCCGGGGTCGGCCGCGGGGTCTCGCGCCGTGTGCCCCGGCCGCCGGGCCCGTCGGGTCTTCCAGCCGGTCGGGTCTTTGAGCGCGCTCTTTCAGGCGGTCGGTACGCGGCCCGTGCCGTTCGGCGCGTTGTCGCCGTCTTCCGGGAGCTTGCAGACCCGTTCCAGGAACAGCGCCGCAGCGATGACGGCGAAGCCCGCGAGCACCGAGAAGCCGGCATAGATCGCCTGGTCGCGGCGGGCCGGGATGTCGAGGGAACCGAGCAGGAACACGGCGGTCCCGGCGTACATGCCGCTGACCAGCGCGGCGACCAGGGCGCTGGCCTGGCCGAAGACGACGGCGCGGGCGGCCATGATGGGCTCGACGCCCTTGGCGCCGGGGCGGCGTTCGCGCTGGGCGCGGAGGCGGTTGCGCAGGGAGAGCGCGGTGGCCGCCAGGACGGCGGCGATCGCGGCCAGGACGATCGGCGCGGCGAGCGGCACGCCCGGTAGCGTGCCGAACGCGTTCCACAAACGCGCGGCGGCCCAGGACAGCACCCCCGCCACCACGAAGAGCCCGGCCAGTACCCCAAGCCGCAGTTGCTTCACCGTGTGTCCTTGTGTCCCTTGTGTCTTCGCCTCGGTGCTCCGGGAGCTCCCCGGAGCCACCGCGGCAGTCCGGAGGTGCCGGCGGTCCCGTAGAGCCTAACGACTACTCAGGCAGCCGGAGTTCCAGGTCGGCCCGCGCCACGACGCCCTCCCGGCCGAGAGCCGCGAGCAGCTCGGCGATGGCTCCGCGACCGGGCAGCTGGGCGGCCGGGTCCACGTCGTGCCACGGGGCGAGGACGAAGGCCCGCTCATGGGCGCGGGGATGGGGCAGGGTGAGGACGGGGTCGTCGGAGAGGACCTCCGCGTAGGACACGATGTCCACGTCGATGGTGCGCGGGCCCCAGCGCTCCTCGCGCACCCGGTCGAAGGCCTCCTCGATGGCGTGGGCGCGCTCCAGCAGGGAGCTGGGCGGCAGGGTGGTCTTCACCACGACCACGGCGTTCAGATACGCGGGCTGGGAGCCGGGAGCGACGCCCCAGGGCTCCGTCTCGTAGACCGGTGAGACCGCCTTCACCCGGACTCCCGGGGTGTCCTCCAGCGCGTCCACGGCGCCCTGGAGGGTCTCCAGCCGGTTGCCCAGGTTGGAGCCGAGGGCGATCACGGCACGTTTCGGGTTGGAGAGGGTGATGTCCGCCGCGTCGACCTGCTCGACGACTGCGGCGGGCACCGGCTGCACTGTGGGGTCGCTCATGCTCGGCTCCGGGTGATCGTGACGGTCACGTCGTCGAACGGGACGGTGATCGGGGCGTCGGGCTTGTGCACGACCACCTCGACCTCCTGGACCCCTTCGTGCTTGAGGCACTGCTGGGCGATCCGCTCCGCCAGTGTCTCGATGAGGTCCACCGGCTCGCCCTGGACGAGGGCGACGACCTCTTCCGCCACCACTCCGTAGTGCACCGTCTTCGAGAGGTCGTCGTCGGCCGCGGCGGCGCGGGTGTCGAGGCTGAGTACCAGGTCGACGATGAAGGTCTGGCCCTCCTCCCGCTCCCGGGGGAAGACACCGTGGTGCCCGCGGGCCTTGAGGCCGCGCAGCGCGACACGATCCACGCGAATCACTCCTGCAAGTCATCGGTCCGGCTTGCCGGACGTCCGGCAAGGTGGTGGTGCGGCAGCGCACGGTTCTGAATCTACCTGCGAGGTCCGACAGCACCGGCCCACGGGGGAGGGGGCGGCGCCGGCAGCGGACTGGAAGCGGCGCCTACCCCGTCTGCGTCCGTACCAATCCGGGGCGGTGCCCGCCCGGGTTCGTACGGCCCTCAGGTCCACTCAGGCGGGGGATTCGTCGTCTTCGTCGTCTTCGTCGTCGGATTCGGTCAGTACGGGTGACCCGTGATGGGACCAGATCCGCCAGCCGTCCGGTGTGCGGCGGAACACATTCGTCGCCACCACGAGCTGCCCGACCAGCGGACCGAGCTCGCCCGCCTCTTCCGACGGCCCTCCGCTGAGGATGTTCTCGGTGCAGGTGACCACGGCGGTGTCGTCGGCCACACTGACCCGGACATCCGTGAGGAAGAACTGGATGTACTCGGTGTTCGCCATGATCAGCGCGTAGGAGCGGAGCACCTCGCCCCGCCCCGACAGCACGGGCCATCCGGGATGCACACAGGAGATGGTGTCCCCTTCGATGCCGCCGCCGTTGTCCGGGCCGTCATCGAGCCAGAGGGTGGCCAGCTCTTCGAAGTCGCCGCGTTCCATCGCCTCGTAGAAGGCGGTGTTGGCGGTTTCGACCTCTTCGATATCCGTATGGGGCGTGGCGCCGGCGTCGCTCACAGGGCTCCCTCGACGGCGCGTGCGACCCGTACGGCGTCCGCGGTGGCCCGTACCTCGTGTACCCGCACCGCCCAGGCACCCTCGTGCGCGGCGATCGCCGAGACCGCGGCGGTGGCCGCGTCGCGTTCACGGGCGGGGGGCGGGCCGGACGCGCCCTCGGCGAGCACACGGCCGAGGAAGCGCTTGCGGGACGCCGCGACCAGCAGCGGGCGGTCGAGTGCGCGGAGCCGCGCCAGATGGGCGACGAGGGCGAGGTCGTGTTCGGCGTGCTTGGCGAAGCCGAGACCGGGGTCGAGCACGATCCGTTCGGCGGCGACCCCGCCCGCGACCACCGCGTCCATCCGTTCGCGCAGTTCGGTCAGCACTTCGGCGACCACGTCCCCGTAGACCGCCCGGCTGTTCATGTCCTCGCTGAAGCCGCGCCAGTGCATCACCACGAAGGGCACCTCCGCGTCGGCGACCGCGGGAATCATCCGGGGGTCGGCCAGCCCTCCGGACACGTCGTTGACCAGGGCCGCACCTGCCGCGACGGCCTGCGCGGCGACAGAGGCGCGCATGGTGTCGACGGAGACGGTGACGCCCTCGGACGCCAGCCCGCGGACGACGGGGATGACGCGCCGCAGCTCCTCGTCCTCGTCCACCCTGGTGGCGCCTGGGCGGGTGGACTCCCCGCCGACGTCGACCAGGTCCGCTCCGGCGGCCACCAGGTCGAGCCCGTGCTTGACGGCGGCAGTGGTGTCGAACCAGCGGCCCCCGTCGGAGAAGGAGTCCGGCGTCACGTTGACGACGCCCATGACCGCGCAGCGGTCCCACTCCGGCAGGCCCCTGACCGTGCCACGGCCGCGCTCGTGCACTCCCTGTGGCTGCTGCGACGACGTACTCATGCGTCCAAGCCTAGTGCTGGGAGCCGTACGGCCCACCGGGAAGCCGGACAGCGGCTACGACGCCCGCGGCCCCGCCGTCCCGGACGGCTATGCCGCGCGGGCCTCGCCGTCCCCGACGACGACTGCGGCGGCCTGCCGGATGTGCTGGACCTGGTGGGCGCAAGGCCGCTCCGAGCGGACCTTGCGGCGGCGCAACGGGCGCGGCAGGGCGACGGTCACGAAGCCCTCCGCCTGCATCGCGGCGAAGCCGATGCGCGGGAGGTCCCGGGTGCTGCGGAAGACCACGAACCGCGGCTCCCAGCGCGGTTGGAACTTCGCGTTGAACTTGTACAGCGACTCGATCTGGAACCAGCGGGACAGGAACACCAGCAGCCCGCGCCAGGTCCGCAGCACCGGTCCCGCGCCCAGCTTCTCGCCGCGGGCGAGCGCCGAGCGGAACATCGCGAAGTTCAGCGAGACACGCTCGATGCCGATCCTCGGGGAGTCCTGGAGCGCCGCCACGATCAGCAGCTCGTTCATTCCGGGGTCGGCGGAGCGGTCGCGGCGCATCAGGTCCAGGGACATGCCGTCCGTGCCCCAGGGGACGAAGTGCAGTACGGCCTTCAGGTCGCCGTACGGCGAGTCCGGGTCCTCCTTGTGCGCGGTGGCTATGACGCTGTCACCGTCGGAGGGGTCGCCGATCCGGCCGAGTGCCATGGAGAAGCCGCGTTCGGTATCGGTGCCGCGCCAGTCCGCGGCGGCCCGGCGTATCCGCTCCAGCTCGCCGTCCGAGAGGTCACGAACGCGGCGAACCCGGGTCTCGTAACCATTGCGCTCGATACGCTTCACCATCTGGCGCACGTTCCGCATGGCGCGCCCGCTCAGCGAGAAATCCGCGACGTCCACCACCGCCTCGTCACCGAGTTCGAGGGCGTCCAGACCGGTCTCGCGGGTCCATACCTGGCCGCCGGTCTCGGAGCAGCCCATCACGGCGGGGGTCCAGGAGTGGGCCTTGGCCTCGTCCATGAACCGTTCGATGGCGCCCGGCCAGGCCTCGACATCGCCGATCGGGTCGCCGCTGGCGAGCATCACACCGGAGACCACGCGGTAGCAGACCGCGGCCTTGCCGCTGGGCGAGAAGACGACGCCCTTGTCCCGGCGGAGCGCGAAGTGCCCGAGCGAGTCGCGCTTGCCGTGCCGGGCGAGGAGTTCGCGCAGCCGGGCCTCGTCGTCCTCGCTGAGCCGGGCGGCCGGCTGCTCGGGGCGGAAGGCGAGATAGACGGTCGTCACCGCGGTGAGCAGGCCGAGCGCGCCCAAGGAGTAGCCGACGGTCCAGTCCACTCCGCCCCGGTATCCGACGGGGCCCTCGAAGCCGAAGAGACCGAAGAGGACGTGTTCGAGCCGGTCAGCGAGGCCGGGGTTGCCGATGACCTTGTTCGGGTGAGCGCTGACGATGACCAGGCCCAGGCCGATCGAACCGGCGCCCATCAGTACGAAGTTGGCGAGTGCCCACCAGCGGCTGCTCGGGTCGGGCAGCGCGGCGAACTGGTTGCGGTGTCGCAGCAGCAGGGTGAGCAGCGCCAGCGAAAGAAGCACGCCGATGACCGAGTTGCGGTACATGAACTGCGCGACCGCCCCGGCCGGCAGCAGCACCACCGCGGCGCGCCAGGCCCGCCGCTTGTTGCGCTTGAGGCCGTGCGCGAGCAGCAGCAGCAGTACGCCCGCACTGAGCGACAGCGCCGCGGCGAAGGGTCCGAGCGCGCCCGGGAGGACCTCGGCGAGTGCGTGCATCCGGCTGTGCCGGAAGCGCGGGAACACGCCTGCGGCGATGTCGATCAGGCCGATGAACGTGCAGGCCGTACCGACCAGCGCGGGTACGGATTCGGCGCGCGGCCCACGAAGGATCCGGCGTACCCGAACCGGAACCAACCCCGACTTGTCCCCATCTACCGTGACAGACATCGCTTCCCGTACTTCCGAGAGAGAGATTGTGAGTCCCTCGCCGCAGAATCGTCGGCGCGGACAGTGCGCTCTCTAGGACGACTTCTCGGGGCAGCGGGTTCATCCGCGCACAGGAAATTCTCAGGTGCCGGGCCCTCATTCGCGTCCCTCTCCACGTTGCACGTGTCCGCGTCTCACGGAAGTAGCCTGATCACCTCATGGGTCTCACCAGTAACAAGGTCCTGGCGCTGGCCATTCTCGCCGCAGTGGCGCTCTTCGCCGTGACGATCTGGCTGTGGCCGCGGCTGTCCCGTACCGGGTGGCGCAGTGTGCTGGGCCGGATCGGTCTGCTGCTGGCGACCCAGTTGGCGATCTTCGCCGCCGTCGGTCTCGCCGCCAACAACTCCTTCCTGTTCTACGGTTCCTGGGCCGATCTCCTCGGCAGGGAGCAGGAGATGGGCGTGGTGGTCGACCACGCGGCGAGCAGCAAGCACGTCAAGGTGGTCGGCAAGCAGAAGACGGGCGTTCCGGGCGACTCACGGCCCGCGGTCGGCGGGCAGATCCACAAGGTCGTGATCAAGGGCGCGCGGTCCGGTATCGACAGTCCGGCCTATGTGTACCTGCCGCCCCAGTACTTCCAGTCCGAGTACGCCGCCAAGACGTTTCCCGCGGCGGTCGTGCTGACCGGCTACCCGGGCACCGCGGAGAATCTGATCAAGGGCCTCAAGTACCCGCGAACGGCATACGACCAGGCCAAGAGCGGCAAGATGCAGCCGATGATCCTGGTCATGCTGCGTCCGACCGTCGCCCCGCCGAGGGACACCGAGTGCGTGGACATCCCGGGCGGCCCGCAGACCGAGACCTTCTTCGCCAAGGACCTGCCGGCCGCGATATCGGCGACCTACCGCGTCGGGAGCAAGCCCGGCAACTGGGGGTTCATGGGGAACTCGACCGGTGGCTACTGTGCACTGAAGATCGCTCTGCACCACCCGGAGCAGTTCGCGGCGGGGGCCGGGCTGTCCGCGTACTACAAGGCGGCTGAGGACGCGACCACCGGCGACCTGTTCCGCGGCGACAACAGCGCCCGGAAGCGGGCGAATCTGCTGTGGAGCCTGAAGAACCGCCCCCAGGGCGCCTCCTCCTTCCTGGTCACTTCGTCCGAGCAGGGTGAGAACAACCTCGGTGGCACGCTGGAGTTCATCAAGCGGGTCAAGTCCCCCGCGCGCGTCTCCTCGATCATGCTGGACAGTGGCGGGCACAACTTCAACACCTGGCGCCGTGAGGTCCCGCCGGCGCTGGTGTGGCTGAGCGGGCGGCTCAGCGCCGCGTGAGGTGCGGTGTTATGGGGCTTTTCTCCGGGTTGGGTTTGAAGGGTGGCTGCCATACGCGACCGGTCAGCCGACGGGCTGTTCGAACTGTCCGAAGAGATTGCCCGGCAGACCCCCCATTCGTCACCTACGCACGGTAAATTTCAGGCCATGCCACGTGGACGCCACCGCCATTCACCGCCTCTGCACCAGCTCATGCCGCCGTCCGCGGTCGCTGGGGCTTCGGTTCTCATTGCCGCCGGCGCCTGGCTGTTCGCGGATACGCTCGTGCTCCGCTTCATGGTCGCGGCGGCGGCGGCCGCCGCGGTCACCGGCGCTGTGCTCATGCGCAGTTGGGACCGGAGCGCGGGCCGCCGCGTCGCCGAGCTCACCCGCGCCCGCGCCAGTGATGCCTGGAAGACCGAGGAGCGCCTCGCCGAGCTGGAGTCCGACCTCGACGAGTCCCGCGAACTGCGCGCCAAGCTGGACGCCAAGCTCCGCGCCAAGCGGGTCGAGCTGGCGAAGCTGCGCAACGAGCACGCCGCACTGCTGAGGCGTTACGCGACCGCCGAGACCGAGCGGGCCAGCGCGCTCGAAGGCCGCAGACAGCTCGCGATCGAGGCCTCCGCGCCGAAGGAGCTGCCCGCGGCCGGCTCCACGCCGACCCCGTCCGCGTACCTGCGGGCCGCCGACGCGCTGGAGAACCTCTCGCGCAACGCCGCGACCCAGCAGGCCAGGCACATCGCCGAGGAGGCCCGCCGCCGCGATCTCGCGGACCGGGCGCGTGAGGCGGACGAGTCGCGGGGGAAGCACGCGGCGGTCGGCGGGACAGAGCAGCACACCCGCCCGCCGTCCGCCGGCCACGCCCTTCCCGCGCTCCCCGTCCTTCCCGCGCTCCCCGCGCGGAAGCCGATGCCGATCGCCTCGGCGGTCGTCCCGTACGCGGCACGCCAGCCGCGCCCGCTGGGTGGCTTCGACTTCTTCGGCGCGAGCCGTCTTGCCGCCGCCGCCGAACTCGCGGCGGTCCAGGAGGAGGACCTCGCGGACGTGGTGGGTGAGGAAGCGCTGGCCGAGGCTGCGGAGGCAGCGGGCGCCGACGCCGGGGCGCAGGACCGGCCGGCCGGTGAGGTCATCGACCTGACCGAGCACGACGAGACGGAACAGCTCGACGTCACGGAGCTGCGCACCGCCATCTCCTGATCGGTGGGGCAACGGGACACGCAGTGAGGGCCGATCGGCGTCAGCGCCGGTCGGCCCTCAGCGCTATGTGCCCGAGGCCGACGTGATGCCGTCCGGTCAGCCGGTGGTACTCCCGGTGAGCGGCTGCCCATCGCCGAGCGGTCGGCCCTTGCCGCACGGTTGCCCGTCGGCGCCCGGCGCCTCATCGGCCGTCGCGGTAGGCCGCTTCGGCCGGGCGGAGGACCGCAGCAGGACGGCCGCGAGGAGAAAGGAGCAGGTGACGAGGCCCGAGCCGATGCGGAAGGCGAGCTGGTAACCGCCGTGAGTGCCGCGACGGTGCTTTCCCCCTCGCCCAGCAGGGCGTCCGTATGCGAGGTGGCGAGCGTGCTGAGGACGCCCATGGCCCGCGAGCTGCACGCGAGTCTGACCGGGCTCGTCGACTGGGCGGAACGCCACCGGACCGACATCGCCGCCGCCCGCGCCGGCTACGACGCGGCCACCGCCTAGAAGTTCCGACTGGCCCTAGACGCGGAGGGCTACTTGTCGATGTCTCCGACCACGAAGAACATGGACCCCAGGATCGCCACCATGTCCGCGACCAGCGTCCCCGGCAGCAGCTCGGTCAGCGCCTGGATGTTGTTGTACGAGGCCGACCGGAGCTTGAGGCGGTACGGCGTCTTGTCGCCCTTGGAGACCAGGTAGTAGCCGTTGATACCCAGCGGGTTCTCGGTCCAGGCGTAGGTGTGCCCCTCAGGGGCCTTCAGTACCTTCGGCAGCCGCTGGTTGATGGGTCCGGGCGGCAGCTCGGCGAGCCGGTCCAGGCAGGCATCCGCCAGTGCGAGGGCGTTGTGGGTCTGCTCCAGCAGGCACTCGAAGCGGGCCAGGCAGTCGCCCTCGCTCCGGGTGACCACCCTCAGGGTGTCCTGGAGCTCCCCGTACGCGAGATACGGCTCGTCGCGCCGCAGGTCGAAGTCGACGCCCGAGGCACGGGCGATCGGCCCGGAGACCCCGTACGCGTGCGCCGTCTGCGGGGTCAGTACGCCGACGCCGCGGGTGCGGCCCCGGAAGATCTCGTTGCCGAGGACGAGCCGGTCGTACACGTCCATCCGCGAACGCACATCGGCGACCGCCGCACGGGCCCGCCCGGTCCAGCCGGCCGGCATGTCCTCCTTGAGTCCGCCGACCCGGTTGAACATGTAGTGCATCCGGCCGCCGGAGATCTCCTCCATCACGGTCTGGAGCTCCTCCCGCTCACGGAAGGCGTAGAACACCGGGGTGATTCCACCCAGTTCGAGTGGGTACGACCCGAGGAACATCAGGTGGTTGAGGACGCGGTTCAGCTCGGCGAGCAGGGTTCGGGTCCAGACGGCGCGCTCCGGGACCTCCATGCCCAGCATGCGTTCGACAGCCATGACCACGCCGAGCTCGTTGGAGAAGGCGGACAGCCAGTCGTGGCGGTTGGCCAGCATCACGATCTGCCGGTAGTCGCGCGCCTCGAACAGCTTCTCCGCGCCCCGGTGCATATAGCCGATCACGGGCTCCGCGTGCTGGACGCGCTCTCCGTCGAGAACGAGTTTCAGGCGGAGCACACCGTGGGTGGAAGGATGCTGCGGCCCGATGTTCAGCACCATGTCGGTGCTCTCCGCCGCGCCGCCGATGCCGACCGTCGTCTCCGTCATGGCGACAGTATCCCCCGGCCGTGCGAGTGACGGCGGCCCCGCCCGAAGACCGGACACCTCGGTGAAGCCCTGGCGGGAGATCAGCGCTCGTTCGCCGGACCCGGCACCGGCTGGAGCAGCCATACGAAGTCGCCGAGCCCGCCCCGCGCGATCAGCTCGGCCGCCTGGCCCGCCACAGCGAGGGCACGCACGTATCCGGCGGGATCGGAGGACGCCAGGGCCAGCGGTGGACGCCCGCCCGAGACACCGAGGCGGCGCAGCGCCTCGCGCTGGCTCAGCAGCTCGCCACCAGGGCCCGTGCGGGCGTCCGAGCAGGCATGGAGGCAGGCGTCCAGGGCGACGTGTGCGGTGATGTCGCAGCCGCCGTCCGGGACCGGGCGGACCTCACGCCCCGCGCGGAAGCCGGTGAGGCTGCCGAACGGAGGCCGGGTGCCGGTGGTGTGCGCGTAGTCGACGGCGACGGCGAGCCCGGCGCCCAGCGTGGCCACGGGGGCGGCCCCCCCCCCCGCGCGCGGCGCCGCCCCGAGCGGCGCCGCCCCCCGCGCCGCCCCCGCGCCGCCCGCGGGGCCGCCGGCCCCCCCCCCGGCGGCGGCCCGCGCGGCGGGGGGGGCGCCCCCCCCCCCCCGCGTTTCCGTGTACGGACCGGGGCTTATCCCGCTGTGCCCGGCACCTTG
>NZ_JBHXFA010000051.1:10384-18970 GCF_042724175.1 Streptomyces sp. NPDC127084 | reverse complement strand
AGCCCCGTTCCGGCCCGGCGCCCGTCGACGGACCGGACGCCGGGCCCGGGACCGGGGCCGCCGCCGATGTCGGGGTCGGCACCGGCGCCGACCGTCGGCCACCACCGCTCCAGCCACGCCGCGTCCGCGCCGCTCACCGGCTCCCCGAGCCGCTCCGTACCGTCCTCGGGGCGCACCAGGACGTAGCGGGCGACGCCCGCCTCATCCACCTCTGCGACATCCACCGGGACGTTGTCCAACCACTCGTTCGCGAAGAGCAGCCCGTTCGCACCGGCGGGGGGCTGCTCCGACCACTCGATACGCGGGTCGAGTCCGTCGGGCCGCGCGGCGCGCTCCACCGCGCAGGTCCGCACGGGCCGCCCGTCCGGCAGCCGCCCGCCGTCCGGCAGCGCCGCCAGTACACCGGTCAGCAGCTCCCCGCGCCCCGCGCCCATGTCGACCAGTGTGATCTCGGGCGCATCCGGAAGGGCCGCGGCCGTCTCGGTCAGCAGCCTGGCCACGGCCCCGGCGTACAGGGGCGAGGCGTGCACCGAGGTACGGAAGTGGCCGGCGGGCCCCTCCGGTCTCCGGAAGAACCCGGCAGGCCCGTACAGCGCCTGCTCCATCGCCACCCGCCAGGGCAGCCAGCCCCCCGCTTCCCGATGCCGGCGTGCCGACGCGCCTGCCTCATGTGGACCGCGGTCCGTCGCCTCATACGTCACGCGTCTCAGTGTCCACCTTGCGGAGTAGGTGCTCATCGAACGGATCGGCCCTCCGGTTGACCCCGGCACCTTTCCGCTTTCCCTACGCTGGGTTACGTGCAGCGCCTCTATGACTTTGTCCGCAGACACCCGACGGGGATCGACACCTTCTGGGCCGTCGTCCTGTTCGGGTTCTCCATGCTGTGGGTCATCCAGGACACCGAGGGCAACCAGCCGCGCCCAGTGGCGGCTCTCCTCGTCCTGCTCCTCTGCCTCGCCGTGGCACTGCGGCGCCGCGCCACGGAGCTGATGCTGCTGCTCGTGGCGGCCGTCGGGGTCGCACAGATCGTGCTGAACATCAAGATCAACGCGGCGGATTTCGCCATGCTTGTGATCATCTACACGGTCGCGGCTCATGAAGGTCCCCGATGGGCCTCCCGGCTCGCACTCGCCGGCGGCCTCGCGGCCGCCCCGCTCGCCCAGATCCGCTGGCCCGAGGGGGGCATGGGCGTAGGCCAGCGGATCGTGGTCACCACCGTGATGGCGGTCCCGTTCGCCCTCGCCTGGGTCCTCGGCGACTCCCTGCGCACCCGCCGCGCCTACCTCGCACAGCTGGAGGAGCGCGCCGCGCGGCTGGAACAGGAGCGCGAGGCGCAGTCCAAGGTCGCCGTCGCCGCCGAGCGCGCCCGTATCGCCCGCGAACTGCACGATGTCGTCGCCCACAACGTCTCCGTGATGGTGGTGCAGGCCGATGGCGCCGCGTACGTCATGGACACCGCACCCGACCAGGCCCGGCAGGCCCTGGAGACCATCTCCACCACCGGCCGCCAGGCCCTCGCCGAGATGCGCCGACTGCTCGGGGTGCTGCGCACGTCGGACGCCCCGGAGAGCGGTGAGTACGTACCGCAGCCGGACGTCCAGCAGATCGAGGACCTGGTCGAACGGGTACGTGAAGCCGGCCTCGCGGTCGACTTCAAGATCGAGGGAACCCCGCGCTCACTGCCGAGCGGCGTGGAGCTCACGGCGTACCGCATCGTGCAGGAGGCCCTGACCAACACCCGCAAGCACGGTGGCCCCGACACCGCGGCCAGCGTCCGGCTCGTCTACTTCGACGACGGTCTCGGCCTGCTCGTGGAGGACGACGGGCGGGGCGCCTCCCGCGAGATGTACGAGGACGGCGGCGCTGACGGCAAGGGCCACGGGCTGATCGGCATGCGCGAACGCGTCGGCATGGTCGGCGGCACCCTGGATGCCGGGCCCAGGCCGGGCGGCGGCTTCCGTATCAGTGCCTTGCTTCCGCTCAAACCCGCCCACTAGTCAGCCGGTGGTTCGGCGGGGTCAGCCGGCCGGTCACTCTGGGAGCAAGCCGTATCGGGCAACCGGAAGACCGGGCAACTGAACGGCGGGCTGCAGCTCGTTGCGTACGCTGGCCGTATGACGTACGCGCCGGAAGAGTCCTCGGTAGGACATGTAAGAGTCATGCTTGTCGACGACCAGGTACTGCTGCGTACGGGCTTCCGTATGGTGCTGGCCGCGCAGGCCGACATGGACGTCGTGGCGGAGGCGGGGGACGGGGTCGAGGCGATCGAGCTGCTGCGCACCACGCCGGTGGACGTGGTGCTGATGGACGTCCGGATGCCGAGGATGGACGGGGTCGAGGCCACCCGGCGTATCTGCGTCCAGCCGAACCCGCCCAAGGTACTCATCCTGACCACCTTCGACCTCGACGAGTACGCCTTCACGGGGCTGAAGGCGGGCGCGAGCGGGTTCATGCTCAAGGACGTGCCGCCGAGCGAGCTGCTCGCCGCCATCCGGTCCGTGCACAGCGGAGACGCGGTGGTGGCGCCGTCCACCACCCGACGGCTGCTCGACCGCTTCTCGCCGATGCTGCCGTCCGCGGGGGAGCCCGAGCAGCACAAGGAGATCGGCAAGCTCACCGAGCGCGAACGCGAGGTCATGCTGCTGGTGGCACAGGGGCTTTCCAACGGGGAGATCGCCGGGCGGCTGGTGCTGTCGGAGGCCACGGTCAAGACACACGTCGGCCGCATCCTCACCAAGCTGGACCTGCGGGACCGGGTCCAAGTGGTGGTGCTCGCGTACGAGTCCGGCCTGGTGCGGGCGGGCGGCAACGCCGGGGCGTGAGCGTGCTGCCGTGGATCAACGGGCCCTTCGGCGGCGGCAGGACACAAACGGCGTACGAACTGGCCCGTAGGCTCCAGGGCAGTGCGGTCTGCGACCCGGAGCACGTCGGTTTCGGGCTGCACCGGATGCTGCCGCCCGCGCTGCGGTGCGACTTCCAGGACCTCGCTGCCTGGCGGTGGGGCGTCTACGAGGTACTGGACCTCGCTCTGCGCTCCCATGGCGGGGTGCTTATCGCCCCGATGACCGTGGTCGAACCGCGGTACTTCGAGGAGACCGTGGGACGGCTCCGGTCGGTCGGACACGAGGTGCGGCACTTCGCGCTCCTGGCCGAACATGCGACGGTGCTGCGCCGGCTCAGCGAGCGGGGGCTCGGACGGGGGGCTGAAGCGGGAGAGCTTCGCTGTGCGGAAGCTGGACCACTGCCTGGAACGGCTCGCCGGGCCGGAGTTCGCCGAGCACATCCGCACCGACCGGCTGACCGTTTCCCAAGTCGCCGAGCGCATCGCCGAGTCCGCCGGGCTGCGGCCGGCACAGGACACCTACGGCCCGCTGCGCCGCAGACTGCGGCGGATCAAGATCGGGCTGACGCATGTCCGCTTCGACTAGGCCGTTTACCGCGCACACGGGTGGATAGGGTGAGGGGACCGGCCTGATCAAGGCCGGCTCTTGACGGGGGTCTTGATATGTCGACGATCGTTGTGTTCTTCGGGCTGCTCGCGGTTGCGGTGGTGGCGCTCATCGTGCTGCTGCTGCGACGTGACAACAAACCGACGGAGAACGTGGACGGTCTGCTGATCGAGCAGGCGCGGCGCCAGACGGCCGCCCACGACCGGGCCTCCTTCAACGCGCTGGCCCAGCACAACATGCCGCCCACCATGGGGGACGGCCACCGCAGGCGCTGAGCACGCCGCCGGGCATCCGGCCCGGTTCTCAGCGCAGGACCGTCTCCAGGAAGTCGCTGCCCAGCCGGGCCACCACCGGGACGTTGAGCTGGTGCAGCACATAGCGGCCCCGGCGTCGCGTCGTGACCAGGCCCGCCTTCTTGAGGACGGAAAGATGGCGGGACACCTCCGGGGCGGTGATGCCGTGGGCGTCCGCCAGTTCACTGGTGCTGTGCGCGGTGCGGGCGAGGTTGCGGCACAGGCGCATTCGCAGCGGGTGGGCCAGCGCCTCCATGCGGCGTTTGAGCAACTCGACTGAGGCTGGGCCTGGGAGCTCCGGGGCACCGATGGGGTAGTGGATCATGGGGCGCCAGCCCGGGGCGTGCAGCACCATCAGATGCGGCCAGCCGAAGCTGGAGGGCACGAGCGTCAGCCCGGCTCCCACCCGGGGGTCGACGGAGGTGGTGCGGCCTTCCACGAGTTTGTCCACCGTGATCGTGCCTGCCGACTCGTCCAGCGAGAGCGCGGGTGAGACGGCGCGCAGCGCCTCCGCGAGGCCCTTGCGGCGCAGCAGGTCCGTCTTGTGCCGGGCGTCGGCGGCGAGCTGGACGCGTACACGCTGCCAGGTCTCGGCGAAGAAGGCCTGTTCGCAGTCCTCGAACAGGCGGCGCAGCCAGGCGCGCACGGGAGCGGGGTCGTCCAGCAGCCGGCGGGTGAACTCCAGCGGCTTGGGGCCGTGGACAGCCGCCAGCTCCAGGGCACGGCCGGGGTCGGCGGGGCCGTCGCCGTCGTTGGCGGAGCAGTTCAGCTCCAGGGCCGCCTCGACGAAGCGCTCGTCGGAGAGCCGGTCGAGCATGTCCAGCTCTTCGGCGAGCGTCGCGCCGGTGCTTCCGTCGTGGCCGGGCACACCGGCGAACGGTGCGAACACGTCCGAGAACGTGGTGCTCCACAGGAAGCGCGCCTCGTGCAGCCGGTCGGCCAGATCCGGTTTCAGTCCGGCAGCGGTGGCCGTGGCCCAGCCGTGCAGGCCGGGATGGTGTCCGGGCTCGGCCAGCGCGTGCAGGGCCACACCCAGTTCGGCCAGCGGCGATATCGAGAAGACGATGCGCTCGGGCGGCAGGCCCGCGATGTCGATGGAGACGCTCACGTGCCCCATACTGCGCGGTCGCCCCGCAGAACCCCGACTCGATTGACGCCGCTCGTCAATCGGCTCGCGAGCCCCGGGCCGGACACCCCGGGCCGGGGAGTAGGGACGCCATTCGGCAGTACCTCCTCGACGCCGATAGCGCCTCCCGCATGGCGTCCCGATGCCTCGGGCCCGAGACGCCCTGACAGGGAGATCCTCCGTGCGCTGCTCAGTCGACTGTGTGGCCCCCGGCGTCTGCGACCGGGGCCAGGAAGCGTATGAACTCCGCCAGCGCCGCCCGCACATCCCCAGCGGTCCACTCCAGTCCCTCCGCCGCCACGGTCACCTCCGTGACGGACACCCTCGGCGGTCCCCCGGGCTCCGGCGCGAACCAGCGCCGAAAGAGGGCGGTACCCGTCCGCTCCGCCTGCCGAAGCGACGCCTCGTTCAGCTCGTCCGGCTCGTACGGCAGCCATACCTGGAACTGGTGCGTGTGCGGGATGCCGGGGTGGACCCGGAACCAGCCGATCTCGGACGCGGCCCGCATCCCGTCCGCCAGCGCGCCCGCCACGGTCCGCGCGTGGGCCACGTACGACGGCAGCCGCGGCAGCTCGCGCTCCAGGCCGACCAGCGCGGACAGCGCGGCCGGGTACTGCTGGAAGAGCTGCCCGCCGTAGCGGTGCCGCCAGACCCTCGCCTCGTCCACGAGGGACCCGGGCCCCGCCAGCACGGCTCCGGAGAGCCCGCCCAGGGACTTGTAGAAGGAGACGTACACGCTGTCCGCGAGCCGGGCGATCTCGTCCAGCCCCCGCCCGAAATGGGTGGTGCACTCCCACAGCCGGGCGCCGTCCAGGTGCACCACCGCGTCCCGCTCCCGGGCGGCTTCCACCGTGTCCACCAGCTCCTGCCAGGACGGGAGCAGGAAACCGGCTTCACGCAGCGGCAGTTCGAGCATCAGCGTGCCGAACGGCTCCTCCAGGTCCCGGATCTCCTCGGCTGTGGGCAACCGGGGAGCCCGGGTCGGATGGACCGTGCGCAGCCCGCTCACCAGCCCGAGCGCGCCCCGCTCATGTATCTCGGGATGGGCCAGTGGCTGCAGCGCGACGGTGTGGTTGCCCGTGCGGCCGGCCCAGCAACGTAGTGCCACCTGCTGCGCCATCGTCCCGGTCGGGAAGAACGCGGCGGCGGGGAAGCCGAGCAGCGCCGCCACCCGGTCCTCCAGAGCCTCCACGACCCCGTCGCCGTAGACGTCGCCCCTTTCGCCCAGATTGTGGACCGCGCCCGCGTCGGTGGCGAGTGCCACCAGCCGCTCACCCATGCTGAACTCCGTCGGAAGGCGCCACAGCACCCGCTTCGACGCCCGCCAGGCTTCGAGCCTGCGTCGGCTCTCGTCCTGCTCTCGCCACGCCGCTCCCGCGGTGTCCGTCGGGCTCGTGGTGTCCGCGGTGTCCGTCGGCTTCGCCTCGTCTGTCGTCGTCATCTCCGCCGCTCCCCTCGTCTTCCGGCGTACTGAGATCATGGCGGGTCCCGTCCCCGGCCCGCACAGCCTGTGGATAACTCGAGGGCCCGCCCTGGCCGCCCTTCGCGGCCTGTGGACGGCCGAGGGCCTGGCAAGGCGCTGGCGTAGCATGACGAGGAATCGTCCGGTACCCCCCGCGGACTGGAACGGAAGGCCGTCGCCGCGTGAACGCATCACCACCGTCAGCACCTCATCCAGCATCCGAGTCCGTCGACCCCAGGGACCGACCGGCCCGGCTCACTGTGGGCGTCGTCGGAGCGGGCCGCGTCGGACCCGCCCTCGCCGCGTCCCTCCAGCTGGCCGGCCACCGTCCGGTCGCCGCCTCGGGTGTCTCGGAGGCCTCGCGGCGCCGCGCCGCGGCCCTGCTGCCCGACGTGCCGCTCGTGACGCCCGAAGAGGTGCTCGCCCGCGCCGAGCTGGTGCTGCTCACCGTGCCCGACGACGCCCTGCCCGCTCTGGTCGAAGGGCTGGCGGAGACCGGGGCCATCCGCCCCGGGCAGCTGCTCGTGCACACCTCCGGGCGCTATGGCACGGCCGTGCTCGACCGCGCCCGCCGGGCCGGCGCCCTGCCGCTCGCCCTGCACCCCGCGATGACGTTCACTGGGACAAGCGTCGACGTCCAGCGGCTGGCCGGCTGCTCCTTCGGGGTCACCGCGCCCGCAGAGCTCAGGCTGGCCGCCGAGGCACTGGTCATCGAGATGGGTGGTGAGCCGGAGTGGATCGACGAGGAAGCCCGACCGCTCTACCACGCGGCTCTCGCCCTCGGTGCGAACCACCTGGTCACCCTGGTCGCCCAGGCCATGGAGCTGCTGCGCACGGCGGGTGTCGCCGCACCCGACCGGATGCTCGGCCCGCTGCTCGGAGCGGCGCTGGACAACGCCCTGCGCTCGGGCGATGCCGCGCTCACCGGCCCGGTGGCCCGAGGCGACTCGGGCACGGTCGCTGCCCATGTCGCCGAGCTGCGCAAGCACGCGCCCGGAGCCGTCGCCGGATACCTGGCCATGGCCCGTACGACAGCGGACCGCGCCCTGGCGCACGGACTGCTCAAGCCGGAGCTCGCCGAGGACCTGCTGGGCGTGCTCGCCGAGGGAGACAACCGATGAGCCGGCACACCCGGACGGGCGACGCCTCCCGCCCCGTCGGCGCGTATGCGTCGGACAGCGCGTACGAGGCCGACGGCGCCCACGGACGCAGCCGCGAGGACGGTGGTGACCCCATGCGGGTGCTGCACCACCGCCGCGAACTGGACCAGGCCCTGGAGCGCCTCGCACCGCGTGGCCGCACAGCCGTCGTCATGACCATGGGCGCCCTCCACGAAGGCCATGCCACCCTCGTGCGCACGGCTCGCACCCACGTCGGCCCCGGCGGCTTCGTCGTCGTCACCGTCTTCGTCAACCCGCTCCAGTTCGGCCCCGGCGAAGACCTCGACCGCTACCCCCGCACCCTGGAAGCCGATCTGAAGATCGCCCGGGACGCGGGCGCCGACGTGGTGTTCGCGCCGTCCGCGGACGAGGTCTACCCGGGCGGGCAGCCCCAGGTCCGTATCACCGCGGGCCCGATGGGCGAGCTGCTCGAAGGCGCCAGCCGCCCCGGCCACTTCGACGGGATGCTCACCGTCGTCGCCAAGCTCCTCCACCTCACCCGCCCCGACGTGGCTTTCTTCGGCCAGAAGGACGCCCAGCAGCTCGCGTTGATCCGCCGGATGACCCGCGATCTGAACTTCCCCGTGGAAATCGTCGGCGTACCGACCGTGCGCGAGCCGGACGGTCTCGCGCTGTCCAGCCGCAACCGCTATCTCTCGCCCGATGAGCGCAGGACCGCGCTCGCCCTGTCCCGGGCCCTGTTTGCCGCCCGCGACCGGCTCGCCGCGCAGCAGGCGCTGCGCGCCCGCGCCGAGTCGGCCCCGGCTCCGCAGGCGCGGGCCGCCGCGCTGTCGGCGCTCGGCGAGGCCCGTGCGGCAGCCGACGCGCACGCCGTGGCGGCAGCCCAGCCGGGCGGTGGGGCCGATGCCGTACGCGCCGCGGCCCACATCGTGCTGGACGAGGCGGCCACGGCCGTGCCGCGGCTTGAGCTCGACTACCTGGCGCTGGTCGACCCGTCCGACTTCACCGAGGTCCCGGACGGCCACGAAGGCGGGGGGGGGGTTGGGGGGGGCGCGCGGGGGGGGGGTCCCTTCGGGGTAGCAGAAAGAAAACGCGCCAGACTGGGGGCGCGCAGTTGGAGGGCTAGGCCCGCTCA
>NZ_JBHXFA010000051.1:0-10374 GCF_042724175.1 Streptomyces sp. NPDC127084 | reverse complement strand
GGCGGGGGCCGGGCCCCCCGGCTCACCGCCCCCGGGGCGCCGCGGGGCCGCGCGGGGGCCGGCGCGGCGCCCCCCCGCCGCCGGGGTCGGTACGACGAGGCTGATCGACAACATTCCCCTGACCTTCGGAGCGCCGGTATGACCGTCAGGACCGCTGGAACCGCCGGGACCGGAATACGCCTGGACGCCCCCGCACCCGGCTGGGCCATCGAGGCGGACGTCGTGGTGGTCGGCTCCGGTGTCGCCGGTCTGACCGCCGCGCTGCGCTGCACGGCCGCCGGGCTGCGTACGGTGGTGGTCACCAAGGCCCTGCTGGACGACGGCTCCACCCGCTGGGCCCAGGGCGGTATCGCGGCGGCGCTCGGTGAGGGCGACAGCCCCGAGCAGCATCTGGACGACACGCTCGTCGCGGGCGCCGGGCTGTGTGACGAGGAGGCTGTGCGCACCCTGGTCACCGAAGGCCCGGACGCCGTGCGGCGACTGATCGAGACCGGTGCCCGCTTCGACACCGGGACCGACGGCGGGATCGCGCTCACCCGCGAGGGCGGCCACCACCGTCGCCGTATCGCGCACGCGGGAGGCGACGCCACGGGCGCCGAGATCTCCCGGGCGCTGGTCACCGCGATACGCGAGCGGGCCATCCGCATCATCGAACACGCGCTCGTCCTGGACCTGCTGACCGACGACGAGGGCCGCACGGCCGGAGTCACCCTCCATGTCATGGGCGAGGGACAGCACGACGGAGTCGGCGCGGTGCACGCGCCCGCCGTGGTGCTGGCGACCGGCGGTATGGGCCAGGTGTTCGCCGCCACCACGAACCCGGCCGTCTCCACCGGCGACGGCGTGGCGCTGGCGCTGCGCGCCGGGGCCGAGGTGAGCGATCTGGAGTTCGTCCAGTTCCACCCGACGGTCCTCTTCCTCGGCACGGATTCCGAGGGCCAGCAACCGCTGGTCTCCGAGGCGGTGCGGGGCGAGGGCGCCTATCTGGTCGACGCGGCCGGCACGCGCTTCATGGTGGGCCGGCACGAGCTGGCCGAGCTCGCCCCGCGCGACATCGTGGCCAAGGGCATCATGCGCCGGATGCGGGAGCAGGGCGCCGACAACATGTTCCTCGACGCCCGCCACTTCGGCGCCGAGATGTGGGAGCAGCGCTTCCCGACCATCCTCGCGTCCTGCCGCGCCCACGGTATCGACCCGGTGACCGAGCCGATACCGGTCGCGCCCGCCGCGCACTACGCGTCCGGCGGGGTACGCACCGACCTGCACGGCCGCACCACCGTCCCCGGTCTCTACGCCTGCGGCGAGGTGGCCTGCACGGGTGTGCACGGAGCCAACCGGCTGGCCTCCAACTCACTGCTGGAGGGCCTCGTCTTCGCGGAACGGATCGCCACGGCCGTCGCCCATGCCGCCGCGGTCACCGGCACTGCCGCACCGACCGCCCCCAGGCACCCGGTCGACGCTCCGGCAGTCGGCGCCGACGGGCCCGTACCGCTGCTCGCGCCCGAGACCCGTCACGAGATCCAGCGCGTCATGACCCAGGGTGCGGGCGTGCTGCGCTCCGCCGCCAGCCTCGACGCGGCGGCCGAGGCCCTGGAGGCGCTCTACCTGACGGCCGGCCAGGACGCCGGGGAAGGCACCACCCCGGCAGCCGGGGTCGCCAAGGCGGCCGTGCCCGGAGTGGACTCATGGGAAGTCAGCAATCTGCTGCTGGTGTCCCGTGTGCTGGTCGCCGCCGCCCGGGAGCGCGCGGAGACCCGCGGCTGCCACTGGCGCGAGGATCACCCCGACCGCGACGACACCGAGTGGCGCCGCCATATCGTCGTACGGCTCACCCCCGACCGGCGCCTCGTCGTCAGCCGCACCGACACCGAGTCGCTGACGCCCCCCGTCTCCTCCAGCCTGACGTCCTCCGACCCGACGTCCTTCAGCACTTCCCCCAGTCCGAACCCCCTTCCCCCCAGGGAGCCGCAACCGTGAGCACGCCCGAAGAACGTCCCGAGCCCGTGGACGTACCGCTGATCCACATCGGCGCACCCTCCTCCGCAGCCGACGGCGCGGCGGGCTGCGGCGACGACTGCGGCTGCGCGGGCGACGCGGAAGAGATGTACGAGTGCGGTCTCGACCCCGCGCTCGCCGAACTCCTCGCCGACGCCGGGCTCGACCCCGTACAGGTCGAGGACATCGCCCACCTGGCGATCGAGGAGGACCTCGACGGCGGCTTCGACATCACGACCGTCGCCACCGTCCCCGAGGATGCCGTGGCCACAGGCGACTTCACCGCGCGCGAGGCGGGAGTCGTCTCGGGCCTGCGGATCGCCGAGGCGGTGCTGTCCATCGTCTGCACCGACGAGTTCGAGGTCGAGCGGCATGTCGAGGACGGCGACCCGGTCGCAGCGGGCCAGAAGCTGCTGTCGGTCACCGCCCGCACCCGTGATCTGCTCACCGGCGAGCGCAGCGCGCTGAACATCCTGTGCCGCCTCTCCGGTATCGCCACCGCCACCCGTGCCTGGGCCGACCTGCTCGAAGGCACCGGCGCGAAGGTGCGCGACACCCGCAAGACGACGCCCGGACTGCGCGCGCTGGAGAAGTACGCGGTGCGCTGCGGCGGCGGAGTCAACCACCGGATGTCGCTCTCGGACGCCGCCCTGGTGAAGGACAACCACGTCATCGCCGCCGGCGGGGTCGCCGAGGCGTTCAAGGCCGTACGGGAGACCTTGGCCGCGATGGGCACCCCCGGTCTCGCCGTCGAGGTGGAGGTCGACACCCTCCACCAGGTCCGGGAGGCTCTGGACGCGGGCGCCGACCTCATCCTGCTCGACAACTTCACCCCTGCCGAGACCGAGGAGGCCGTCACCCTCGCCAAGGGCCGTGCGCTGCTGGAGTCCTCGGGCCGGCTCACCATCGCCAACGCCCGGGCCTACGCCGAGACGGGCGTCGACTACCTGGCCGTCGGGGCCCTCACCCACTCGTCCGCGATCCTCGACATCGGCCTCGACCTGCGAGAGGCCCAGGACTGATGCTGCTCACCATCGACGTCGGCAACAGCCACACCGTCCTCGGCCTTTTCGACGGCGAGGACATCGTGGAGCACTGGCGCGTCTCCACCGACCCGCGTCGCACCGCCGACGAACTCGCGGTGCTGCTCAACGGCCTGATGGGTATGCACCCGCTGCTCGGTGAGGAACTCGGCGACGGCATCGAGGGCATCGCGATCTGCGCCACCGTCCCTTCGGTGCTGCACGAGCTGCGCGAGGTCACCCGCCGCTACTACGGGGACGTGCCCGCGGTTCTCGTCGAGCCCGGCGTCAAGACGGGTGTGCCGATCCTGATGGACAACCCGAAGGAGGTCGGCGCGGACCGCATCATCAACGCGGTCGCCGCCGTCGAGCTGTACGGAGGCCCGGCCATCGTCGTGGACTTCGGCACCGCCACCACCTTCGACGCCGTCAGCGCACGCGGTGAGTACGTGGGCGGGGTGATCTCCCCCGGGATCGAGATCTCGGTCGACGCGCTGGGCGTCAGGGGTGCCCAGCTCCGCAAGATCGAGCTGGCCCGGCCGCGCAGCGTGATCGGCAAGAACACGGTCGAGGCCATGCAAGCGGGCATCGTGTACGGCTTCGCCGGGCAGGTGGACGGGGTCGTCCAGCGGATGAAGCGCGAGCTGGCCGGCGATCAGGACGAGGTCACCGTGATCGCCACCGGCGGTCTCGCGCCGATGGTGCTGGGTGAGGCCGCAGAGATCGACGAGCACGAACCCTGGCTGACCCTGATCGGGCTGCGCCTGGTGTACGAGCGCAACGCCTCCCGTATGTGACCGTCCGTCCGCCTGGTCCGGCTACCGGCCCTGACCGCTGACTGATGTGCACGCCGCGCCGTAGATGCGCGCTAAACGAATTTTGTCCGATTAGCGCGTATCGTCGGCCCATGCCCACGCCATACGGATCCCGCGGCGGCATGGCGTTCAGTGCAGACGAGCTGCGTGTGCTCCGACGCGCCCTCGCCGTCGCCCTCCATCCCGACCAGCCCCGTGAGAGCGCCACCCTCGCCCAGGACTGCCTACGGCTTGCAGAGTCCGTGGACGAGGCCGTACGCGAGGCGGACCGGCAGCGCGCGTTCCTCCTCGCCGATCTGGTCCGGTACCGCGACGCCCTCCCCGGCTCCGCAGGGGGCTATCTGGAGCTGCTCCAGGAGGCCCTGGCCGCCGGGTACGACCCAGGGCCCGACGACCTGGCCGCCCTGCGCAACCTCCCGCGCAGCACGCCGGACGCGTCGGCTCTGCTGGAGCGCTGCCGAAGACTTGCCGAGCAGTCGGTACGCGCCCGGCTCGCCGCTCGCGTCTCCCCCGGCTCGGCCGCAAGCGGCCCCTCCGCCATCAGCCCGTCCGCTGTCGCTCCTGGTGCTCCCCGTGCCCCCAGGGTCCGGCTGCACGCGCTACCGGGCGGCCGGGCGGCTTCCGCCGGACGGCCGCCGACGTCCTCCGGTGACAAGCAGGACCCGCGTCCGGCGACCCCCAAGCCGGCCCCGGGTTCCACGCCGCGGCCGGACCGCCCGATTCCGACGCCAGGCGAGGTGTTCCCGCCCCGCCGAAAGCCCGCGCCCCCGGCGAAGAAGCGAGCGGCCGGATAGCTACTCTGGGGGGCATGGACTACGTATCCGCGCTCCTGCCCCCCATCGTGATGGCATGTTTCTTCATCGGCCTTGTCGTGACGATCGTCAAGAGTCAGGGCGGCCCGAACAAGGCCAAGGAGGACGCCGCCGTGGACGCGGCGCTGGCCCGTGCGGAGAGCGCCCGGCAGCCCGGGACTCCGGCTGCCGCGGCCACGGTGGACCGTCCGGCCGGGGCCTGATCGCGCGAGCGCGAGTGCGCGATCAGGGGCTGTGATCATTCCGGTCCAGCTCGGTCCAGCTCGGTCCAGCTCAGTCCAGCCGGAATGGTCGGTCTTGATTTTTTTTGGCCGGTTACGACTGGCTCGGTGGTGTACTCATGGGACGTACGGCCGTCTACGGCCGTACGTCCTTTTTCGTGCGCGAACTACGTCAATAGCCATCCTTTCCGACATCTCCGACTATGGTGGCGATGTGCCCCGCCAATTGGGAGAGCTCGAAGACGCCGTCATGACGCGCATCTGGCAATGGAACCGGCCGGTGACGGTGCGGGAAGTCCTGGAAGACCTCCAGCAGGAACGCTCCATCGCCTACACCACGGTCATGACCGTTATGGACAATCTCCATCAGAAGGGCTGGGTGCGCAGGGAAGTCGAGGGGCGCGCCTATCGATATACCGCCGTCTCGACGCGGGCCGCCTACTCGGCCGCGCTGATGAACGAAGCCTGGTCGAAGAGCGACAACCCGGCGGCGGCTCTTGTCGCCTTCTTCGGCATGATGTCGCCCGAGCAGCGCGAGGCGCTCCAGGACGCGATCCGCGTCGTTCAGCCCCGGATGGCGGAAGCCCCGCCCGAACACGAAGCGGACCGGGCGGTGGAACGTGAGGCACGGTCGAGTACGCGACCTCCTCAGGGGGAGCGCCGGGAGGACCGGCAGGGCGGGGACGAGGCCCGGCGGGAAGCACGGGAAGGGGTAGGGGAGGGTCGGGGGCCCGAGGGCGAAGCGGACGGCATGGGGGGATAACGTCCGCACATGTCGTCAGCGCAGCCAATCCCCAATGCCGTAGCAAATGCCGTGACCGTCCGAAGGGCCAGGACCAGCGATGTACCGGCGGTGCGCCGGCTCGTGGATCCGTACGTAAGCGAAGGCATCCTGCTCGACAAAGCCACGGTGACGCTTTACGAAGACATCCAGGAGTTCTGGGTGGCTGAACGGGATGCCGATGCCCGAGTAGTCGGTTGCGGCGCGCTGCACGTGATGTGGGAAGATCTCGCGGAAGTCCGTACTCTGGCGGTTGATCCCCAGGTCAAAGGCGTGGGTGTGGGGCATCAGGTGTTGGAGCAGCTGTTGCACACCGCACGCTGGCTCGGAGTGCGGCGGGTTTTTTGCCTTACCTTTGAAGTTGACTTCTTCGGCAAGCACGGCTTCGTGGAGATCGGGGAGACACCGGTCGACGGAGATGTCTACAGCGAGCTTCTGCGCTCCTATGACGAGGGAGTGGCCGAGTTCCTCGGTCTCGAACGGGTGAAGCCGAACACCTTGGGCAACAGCCGGATGCTCCTGCGCCTGTGATCGAACCCGACCGGAACGTGAACGGGCCGTCGGGCCGAACGCCAGATGTCCGAATCGCGCACGTTTCCCGCCTTCTCGAGGTTCTGAACCTCTCCCAGGGGTTTGTGTTTTTCCGGGAAAAGCGGTTTCCTTTCCGCGTACTGCATTTTCGATGAAAGGAAATCCGGTGGCACAGAAGGTTCAGGTCCTTCTTGTCGATGACCTCGACGGTGGCGAGGCGGACGAGACCGTGACGTTCGCATTGGATGGCAAGACCTACGAGATCGACCTCACCACCGCTAACGCCGACAAGCTCCGCGGTCTGCTGGAGCCGTACACCAAGAGCGGTCGGAAGACCGGTGGCCGTGCCGCGACTGCCCGCGGTAAGGGACGTGTCGCCGCTTCGGGTAACAAGGACACCGCCGAGATCCGCAAGTGGGCCAAGGAGAACGGCTACAGCGTGAACGATCGCGGCCGTGTCCCGGCTGAGATCCGCGAGGCCTACGAGAAGGCCAACGGCTGATTTTCCCGCTGATTGCGGGTGCTGCGGGTATCGCATTTCTTGCGGTTACCGTTGGTACGGGTCGCAGCGGCCGTACGCAGCAGCCGGGCACGGTGGCACGCCGTCGCCGCCGTGTCCACGAGCCGTACGAGGTCGGGCACGCCCCCGGAGCCGGTAGCACGTCCGACGGGGGCCAGTGCCGGTAGCGATGGTTCGACCTCGCACCCCGGCTCCGGGGGCCGCAGCCAGCCCGCGGCCCCCTGTGGGGCACTGATCCGCTCACCGGCGCCCATCGCGGTCAGCTCCAGGCCGATCCCGCCCCACTCCAGCCAGTCGAGCAGTCCGGGCAGCTCGTCCGCGCTGCCCGCTGCGACCAGCAGGCGCATCCTGCGCCCCGCGAGGGCGACCGGACCCGTACGGGCGTACCGCCTCAGCAGGACGAGCCCGGCATCGGCGGGCAGTTCCAGGACGTCGAAGCGCAGCCCGGTCAGCAGTTGTACGGGAGGTCCGTCCGCCGTCGCCCAGCCGAGTTCCTTCTCGTACCAGCGCGCGACGCCGCCGGAAGGCGGCGCCGACAGCGGCAGGGGAGCGCGAGGGGGCGGCAGGGCGGGCGCGGCGGCTGCGGGAGGTGTGAGGGACTCGCAAGGCGTTGCGCAGGGCGCGGTGACGGCCATGTCCGGGCAACTCTCCGGGGCCTCGGTTGGTTACGCAGTGTGGGCTAATGATTGCCCAACGTGTGCATGGCGTGGCGAACTGAGCCTCGAAGTGCCGGTGAAGGGGGCGCGGAAAGAGCGCGAAGGGCGTATTCGGAGGCGCGGAGATGTTCGCCCGTAGCTGAGGGAACCGGCGTGCGCGGCATGGACTGTCCGTGCATACGGGTAAGACATCCCTAGTGGGGACGGATGAACGCGCGGGCTGCGCGGTCTCACGTTCGCCATCGGCGTACACACGGCGGGGCTAACGGCTTGGCCTGCGGGAACATCGTCTCGCACCATCGGGTTGGAGCATTTGTCGGCGTTCGGGGCAGGAGGCCAGCGACGGGTGTCGGCAGTTGGAATGAGCGGTCCCCGCTTGCGGGACTAAGCTGCGGAAGGACAGGGAGGGGATCGACCCCTAACTGACTGACCGCTCTGAGGAGCGATTAACGATGTTCGAGAGGTTCACCGACCGCGCGCGGCGGGTTGTCGTCCTGGCTCAGGAAGAAGCCCGGATGCTCAACCACAACTACATCGGCACCGAGCACATCCTCCTGGGCCTGATCCATGAGGGTGAGGGTGTCGCCGCTAAGGCCCTGGAGAGCCTCGGGATTTCGCTCGAGGCGGTCCGCCAGCAGGTGGAGGAGATCATCGGCCAGGGCCAGCAGGCCCCGTCCGGGCACATCCCCTTCACCCCTCGTGCCAAGAAGGTCCTGGAGCTGTCGCTCCGGGAGGCTCTTCAGCTGGGCCACAACTACATCGGCACCGAGCACATCCTGCTCGGCCTGATCCGCGAGGGCGAGGGTGTCGCCGCCCAGGTCCTCGTGAAGCTGGGCGCCGATCTGAACCGGGTGCGGCAGCAGGTCATCCAGCTGCTCTCCGGATACCAGGGCAAGGAGGCCGCCACCGCCGGCGGCCCGGCCGAGGGCACGCCTTCGACCTCCCTGGTCCTCGACCAGTTCGGCCGGAACCTCACCCAGGCCGCTCGTGAGTCCAAGCTCGACCCGGTCATCGGGCGCGAGAAGGAGATCGAGCGGGTCATGCAGGTGCTGTCCCGCCGTACCAAGAACAACCCGGTGCTCATCGGCGAGCCCGGCGTCGGAAAGACGGCGGTCGTCGAGGGCCTGGCGCAGGCCATCGTCAAGGGCGAGGTGCCCGAGACCCTCAAGGACAAGCACCTCTACACCCTCGACCTGGGTGCGCTGGTCGCCGGCTCCCGCTACCGCGGTGACTTCGAGGAGCGCCTGAAGAAGGTGCTCAAGGAGATCCGCACCCGCGGCGACATCATCCTGTTCATCGACGAGCTCCACACCCTGGTGGGCGCGGGCGCCGCCGAGGGTGCGATCGACGCCGCCAGCATCCTCAAGCCGATGCTGGCCCGCGGTGAGCTCCAGACCATCGGTGCCACGACGCTGGACGAGTACCGCAAGCACCTGGAGAAGGACGCGGCCCTGGAGCGCCGCTTCCAGCCCATCCAGGTCGCGGAGCCGTCGCTGCCGCACACCATCGAGATCCTCAAGGGTCTGCGCGACCGTTACGAGGCGCACCACCGCGTCTCGATCACGGACGAGGCCCTGGTCCAGGCGGCCACACTGGCCGACCGGTACATCTCGGACCGCTTCCTGCCGGACAAGGCGATCGACCTGATCGACGAGGCCGGATCCAGGATGCGCATCCGCCGGATGACCGCTCCGCCGGACCTCCGCGAGTTCGACGAGAAGATCGCGGGTGTCCGCCGGGACAAGGAGTCCGCGATCGACTCCCAGGACTTCGAGAAGGCGGCCTCTCTCCGTGACAAGGAGAAGCAGCTGCTGGCGGCGAAGGCCAAGCGGGAGAAGGAGTGGAAGGCCGGCGACATGGACGTCGTCGCCGAGGTCGACGGTGAGCTGATCGCCGAGGTCCTCGCCACGGCCACCGGTATCCCGGTCTTCAAGCTGACCGAGGAGGAGTCCTCTCGGCTGCTCCGCATGGAGGACGAGCTCCACAAGCGCGTCATCGGCCAGAAGGACGCCATCAAGGCACTGTCCCAGGCGATCCGCCGTACCCGTGCGGGTCTGAAGGACCCGAAGCGCCCCGGTGGCTCGTTCATCTTCGCCGGACCTTCCGGTGTCGGTAAGACCGAGCTGTCCAAGACGCTCGCCGAATTCCTCTTCGGTGACGAGGACGCGCTGATCTCCCTCGACATGTCGGAGTTCAGCGAGAAGCACACGGTCTCCCGGCTCTTCGGCTCCCCGCCCGGATACGTGGGTTACGAAGAGGGCGGCCAGCTCACGGAGAAGGTGCGCCGCAAGCCCTTCTCCGTCGTCCTCTTCGACGAGGTCGAGAAGGCCCACCCCGATATCTTCAATTCCCTTCTCCAGATTCTGGAAGACGGTCGTCTGACCGACTCCCAGGGCCGGGTCGTGGACTTCAAGAACACGGTCATCATCATGACGACCAACCTCGGGACCCGGGACATCTCCAAGGGCTTCAACCTGGGCTTCGCCGCCCAGGGCGACGTCAAGACCGGCTACGAGCGGATGAAGGCGAAGGTCAACGACGAGCTGAAGCAGCACTTCCGGCCGGAGTTCCTGAACCGTGTGGACGACACGGTCGTCTTCCACCAGCTCTCGCAGGACGACATCATCCAGATCGTCGACCTGATGATCGCCAAGGTGGATGAGCGTCTGAAGGACCGCGACATGGGCATCGAGCTCAGCCAGGAGGCCAAGCTCCTGCTGGCGAAGAAGGGCTACGACCCGGTCCTCGGCGCCCGCCCGCTGCGCCGGACGATCCAGCGCGAGATCGAGGACCTGCTCTCCGAGAAGATCCTCTTCGGTGAGCTCCGCCCCGGTCACATCGTGGTGGTCGACATCGAGGGCGAGGGTGAGGAGAAGAAGTTCACCTTCCGTGGCGAGGAGAAGTCCGCGCTGCCTGACGTTCCGCCGATCGAGCAGGCGGCGGGCGGCTCTGGGCCGAACCTGTCGAAGGACGCGTAAGCGCGCTGCGCGCGGATAGCGCGGTAAAGGGGCTGCCCCGGAC
>NZ_JBHXFA010000050.1:0-44080 GCF_042724175.1 Streptomyces sp. NPDC127084 | reverse complement strand
AGGCGGGGGGGGTCCCCCCGCCGAAGGCAGGGGGAGATCGCCCTCGTACTGGATGTACTCGGGTGATTCGACAACGCAGCGAGGTGCCGTGCAGGCGTCGCGAGCCGGTGAACCTATCCGGCCACAGCACCAGGTGTGTTGTCCGGCACCGGGTCCTGCCGCCTGCGCCGCCGACCCGGGGGCCCGTTCCGGGCCTCCGCCCGGGCGGTGTCTACTCAGCCGGGTCGCCGCCCGATCGGCGACCGGCGGTGGGCCGATCCCGTACGAGGACGAGTGTGCCGCGCGCCTCGACCGTGACCCGGGCACCGGCCTTGACCGCTGTCTCGTCGGTGTCACCCGCCGGTGCCGCGGTGTCCACCTCGACCGACCAGCTGTCGCCGTGGGTACGGTCCGGCAGGCGGAAGTCGACCGGCTCATGGTGGCTGTTGAGCAGGATGAGGAACGTGTCGTCGGTGACCGGCTCCCCGAACGCGTCCGGTTCCGTGATGGCGTCCCCGTTGAGGAACACGCCGATGGCACGGGCGTCCGGCCGCGCCCAGTCCTCCGCTCGCATCTCCTCGCCGTCCGGGCGGAGCCACAGCAGGTCGGCGATGCCGTTGCCGTCGCTCTCGCCGTGGAAGAACCGCCGTCGGCGCAGTACCGGATGGCCGGCCCGCAGCCGTACCAGCCGCTGGGTGAAGCACAGCAGGTCCCGCCGTTCCCGGTCCAGGTCCCAGTCGACCCAGGACAGTGGGTTGTCCTGGCAGTAGGCGTTGTTGTTGCCCTGCTGGGTGCGGCCGAGTTCGTCGCCGTGGGCCAGCATCGGCACACCCTGGGAGATCAGCAGGGTGGTGAGCAGATTGCGCTGCTGCCGTGCCCGCAGCTCCCGTACGGCCGCGTCGCCGGTGGGTCCTTCGGCGCCGCAGTTCCACGAGCGGTTGTGGTTCTCGCCGTCGTTGCCGTCCTCGCCGTTGGCGTCGTTGCGCTTCTCGTCGTAGGAGACGAGGTCGCGCAGTGTGAAACCGTCGTGCGCGGTGACGAAGTTGACGCTCGCCCGCGGTCTGCGGCGGCCGTCCTGGTAGAGGTCGGACGAACCGGTGAGCCGGGAGGCGAACTCGGCGAGCGACGAGGGTTCACCGCGCCAGAAGTCCCTGACCGCGTCGCGGTAGCGGCCGTTCCATTCCGACCACAGCGGCGGGAAGTTGCCGACCTGGTAGCCGCCTTCGCCCAGGTCCCAGGGCTCGGCGATCAGCTTCACCCTGCTGATCACCGGGTCCTGCTGGACCAGGTCGAAGAAGGCGGAGAGCCGGTCCACCTCGTGGAACTGCCGGGCGAGGGTGGCGGCGAGGTCGAAGCGGAAGCCGTCCACGTGCATCTCGGTGACCCAGTAGCGCAGCGAGTCCATGATGAGCTGGAGGACGTTGGGGTGCCGCATCAGCAGGCTGTTGCCCGTGCCGGTGGTGTCGTAGTAGTGGCGGCGGTCGCCGTCCACCAGACGGTAATAGGCGGCGTTGTCGATGCCCTTGAACGACAGGGTGGGACCCCGTTCGTTGCCTTCGGCGGTGTGGTTGTAGACGACGTCGAGGATGACCTCGATGCCCGCCTCGTGGAGGGCCTTGACCATGCTCTTGAATTCGGTCACCTGCTGGCCGCGGCTGCCGGTGGAGGCGTAGGCGTTGTGCGGTGCGAAGAATCCGATGGTGTTGTAGCCCCAGTAGTTGGACAGCCCCCGCTGCCGCAGATGCCCGTCCTGGGCGAACTGGTGCACAGGCATCAGCTCGATCGCCGTCACCCCGAGCGCGGTGAGGTGCTCGATGACCGCCGGATGCCCGATACCGGCGTAGGTGCCGCGGATGGCTTCGGGTAGTCCGGGATGGGTCCGGGTCAGGCCCTTCACATGCGCCTCGTAGATCACGGACTCGTGGTACGGGCGGCTGGGCGGACGGTCGTTGCCCCAGTCGAAGAAGGCGTTGGTCACCACGGAAAGCGGTGTGTGGCCGAGGTTGTCGCTGTCGTCGGGTACGTCCGGTGCACCGGGTTCAATGGCCGCTCCGGGTTCCCCGGGCTGGTCGAGCCGGTGGCCGGACAGCGAGGGATGCCCGTCGATCTGCCCGTCGATGGCCTTGGCGTAGGGGTCGAGGAGGAGTTTGGCGGGGTTGCAGCGGTGGCCTTCGCCGGGCTGGAAGGGCCCGTGCACCCGGAAGCCGTAGCGCTGCCCGGGTTCCACGCGCGGCAGGTAGGAGTGCCAGATGAAACCGTCGACCTCGGTCAGCGCGACTCGTTGCTCCTCAGCGCCGTTGTCGTCGATCAGACAGAGCTCGACCTTCTCGGCCACCTCCGAGAACAGGGCGAAGTTGGTGCCGGTGCCGTCGTAGGTGGCGCCGAGCGGACAGGGACGACCGGGGCGAATCTTCACCTCGGTGACCGTAGCCCGTTTCCGGCCCGCCACGGATCACCGGCTCAGCGTGTCTCTGGGTCAGCGTGTCCCCGGAACGCCGTCAGCCGGGGCTGTACGGCCCGGTGGCCCCGGCCCAGGGGTTGACCGAGGCCACCGGGTCGGGCACTCCGAGGGGAGCGGAGTGCCCGGAACAGAACACCGTCGGGTCCGACGAGGAGGAGTGTCGTCCGGGTGCCAAGGACAGTAAATAAATATACTGCCAAGTAAGCAAGCGTATGAAAAATTTCATGCTGATGGATGGCTGAAAACGCCCATGCCGCTGCGGCCCCGGCCCCCTCAGTCCTCCAGGAAGAAGTCGTGCTGGTCCGCGGCTTGCTCGTACTGCTCAAGGCGGGTTTGGGTGCGCTCGGGGTCGGCGTCCGCCATCGCCTGGAGCACGGCGGCGGACAGCACGCCAGGCGCCGCGTACGAATCGAAAACAAGGCGTGATCCCGTTGCCGCGGTGAGGGCCACATCAGCCTCGTCCACGAGCGGCCCCAGCGTGAGATCCGTGATCAGGGCGGTGCGGAGCCCCGTCCGGCGAGCCGCCCGCACCGCCGCCAGGGTCTCCTTGGCATGCCGCGGCATCGCGAACGCGAGCACCCAGGTGCCGCCCGCCTCCCGGGACTGGAGCAGGGCGTCGTAGGCCACACTGCCGCCGCGCGAGACCAGTCGCACATCAGGGTGAATACGCCTGGCGGCGTACGCGAAGTACTCCGCGAGCGAGGCGGAGATACGCAGACCGAGGATCGTCAAGGGCACCGATTGGGCCAGAGCGCGGCCAAGGGCGAGCACCTGGTCGGGGTTGGCCAGTACCCGGCGCAGGCTCTCCAGATTGGCGATCTCGGCGTCCACGGCAGCCTGGAGCTCGTTGCGGCGGTCCGCCTCGCCCGTGTCCTGGGCACCCGCCACGGCGCTCAGGGCGATCGGCTGGAGGGCTTCGCGGAGCGCGGGATAGCCGCTGAAGCCCAGCGAGGACGCGAAGCGCGTGACGGAGGGCTGGCTCACCCCCACCCGCTCCGCCAGATCCGTGATGGACAGGAACGCGGCCTCGGTCAGATGGTCGGTGATGTACTGCGCGATGCGGCGCTGCCCCGGGGACAGGCGGTGGCCGCCGAACAGGGCACGGACCTTGTCCGCCGGGGACGGTTCCGCGTCCGGGGCCTGCCGTCCCGGTGTGATCGCGGAGGCCTGCGCCCGCGCCTGCTGCTGCCCTGATGGCACCGTGTGCCTCCTTCTTGTCCCATTCGTGCTCAACATAGCGCCCCTGGCTGTGGGCTGGGGCGGGCGGCGGAAGGTGATCACTATGCGGACAGAGGGTCACGAGGGGCTTCCCGGCGACTTCCCGGCCGGCTTCCCGGGTCGGCCGGCGGGCGGGTGGAGTCGCCCGGCGGGTGGGCGGGAGCCGATCGGGGGAACTCTCCGAGGATCACGGCCCTGTCCCGATCCGTGCGCGGGGGGTGCGTGTCCATGGTCGCGGGGGGAGTATGGAACGCGCGCGGTCAGGGGGAGGGTACGAGCACGCCGTGACGGCGGGAGGAGCTGCTGGGCATGGGTGGCACGGACGGGTTCTCCGCTGGGCCGGCGCCGGTCGGCCAGATGGAGTTCGGGCCTGCCCCGCCGGGGGGCCTGCTCGACGTCCTGCGGATGGCGGCGATCGTGCTCGACTCCGAGGGCCAGATCGCCCTGTGGAGCCCGCAGGCGGAACAGCTCCTGGGCTACACGGCGGAGGAGGCGCTGGGCCAGTACGCCGCCCGGCTGCTGGTCGCCGACGAGCACGTCGATCTGGTCGTGCATCTGTTCGCCCAGGTCATGGGCAGCGGTGAGAGCTGGGCCGGGGTCTTCCCGATACTGCACAAGGACGGCGGCATCCGGTATCTGGAGATGCGCAACATGCGCCTCCAGGACGTACACGGCGGCTACTACGCCCTGGGCCTGGCCACCGAGCAGTCCACCCTGCGCCGTGTCGAACGGGACCTCGCGCTGTCCGTGCGCCTGGTGGACCAGTCCCCCATCGGGCTCGCGGTGCTGGACGCCGATCTGCGCTATGTCGCCGTCAACGCGGCGCTGGAACGCATCAACGGCATCCCGACCGCCGAGCAGATCGGCCGCCGGGCCGGCGAGACGCTGCCGTTCCAGGACGACGGCACGATCGAGATCTCGATGCGGAAGGTCCTGGACACCGGTACGCCCGTGCTGGACCGGCAGGTCGTCGGGCGGATCCCGGCCGAGCCCGGCACCGAGCGGGCCTGGTCGGTCTCCCTGTACCGGCTGGAGGACCCCGGAGGGCGGATCCTCGGCCTGGCCGCGTCGGTCGTGGACGTGACCGACCGCCACCACGCCGCCAAGGCCGCCGAACGGGCCCGGCGGAGGCTGACGACGGTGGCCGACGCCGCGGTACGCGTCGGCACCACGCTGGACCTGCGCCAGACGGCGCGGGAGCTCGCCGACATCGCGGTACCGGAGCTCGCCGACATCGCGGCCGTGGATGTCCTGGACTCGGCCGTCGAGGGCCGTCGCGAGCAGATCCCGGCGGGTGGCCGGGCGGTGATACGCGCACTCGCGGTCACCGCCGCTGAGCCCACGCCCGCGCTGCAGGCGGCCGACCAGCCCGGTGAACTCGCCCGGTACGACGCCGCCCGGCTGGTCACCAGATGCGTACGGACGGGCACGCCGGTGGTCATCCCGCACGTGGGCGAGGACGATCTGATCAGCATCGCGCGTGATGCCGACGCGGCGGTCCTGCTCGCCGAGGCGGGAGTGCACTCGTATCTCGCCGTACCGCTGATCGCCCGGGGCGAGGTGCTCGGGGCACTCGACCTCAAGCGGTTCCGCAACCAGCTCCCCTTCGACTCCGACGACGTGCTGCTCGCCTCCGAGCTGGCCGCCCGTGCCGCCGTGTGCATCGACAACGCGCGCTGGTACCAGCAGCAGCGCAACACCGCCCTGACGCTCCAGCGCAGTCTGCTGCCCCAGCAGCCGCCACCGGTGACCGGTCTGGACGTCGCCTCCCGCTACCAGCCGGCCGGTGCCGCGAGCGAGGTCGGCGGCGACTGGTACGACATCCTGCCCCTGAGCGGGGACAGGACCGCGCTGGTGGTCGGGGATGTCATGGGCAGCGGGATCAACGCCGCCACCGCGATGGGCCAGTTGCGCACGGCCACCCGCACCCTGTCGGCGCTCGACCTCGATCCGGCACAGGTTCTGCGCCACCTCGACGACATCACCATCGGCCTCGGCTCGTACATCGCCACCTGCCTGTACGCGCTCTACGACCCCCACCAGGGGCACTGCACCATCGCCGCGGCGGGACACCTGCCCCCGGTTCTGGTGCGGCCCGACGGCCCGCCGCGACTGCTCGAACTGCCCACGGGCGCACCACTCGGCGTGGGTGGGGTCGCGTTCCGCGCGGTCACCGTGGACGTCGATCCGGGCGACCGGCTCGTGCTCTACACGGACGGGCTGGTCGAGACCCGCGACGAGGACATCGACGTCAGGCTCAATGTGCTTCTCGGACTGCTCGACGGGCCCCGCGCGGGCCTTGAGGAGACATGTGACCGGCTGCTCGAATCGCTGCGTGCCGGGACCGATCAGGACGACGTGGCGCTGCTGATCGCGCATGTGAAGGGCTGAAGGGTGCTCGCCGGGGTGGCGGGGACGGCCGAGGCCGCAAGACGTTCACAGCGTAGGGACTTCGCAGGGCCGCAGGGAGTTCGCAGGGCCGCGGGGAACTTCGCAGGGGGCCGCGGGCCAGGAAACGGTCCGCGGCCCGGGTGGCGCTGAGGGCCCGGCAGATGCTGAAGGCCGGCCGTGTCAGCGGGGGCGGTAGCGATACGTCAGCGCAGCGAGCCCAGACCGCCGGAGCGGCGGCCACCGGTCGTTCCGCCGCTCATGGCGGCCATGGCGACACCCAGGCAGAGCGCCAGGAGGCCGACGATGACGTTGTTGACGATCGTGGCCGTGGTGGCGACGCCGCCTGCGACGACCCACGGGCTGATGATCGTCCATGCCCCGATCGCGATGGCGCACCACGCCATGGCGTGCGTCCGCTCGTAGGCGGAGCCGACACCGCTCATGCACAGCACATAGGCCACGCCGGTGATCAGGTTGGTTACGGCCAGCGTGGTAAGGCCGTTGAAGCCGGCTATCCAGGGCGATGCGGCGAGGTAGAGGCCCGTGAGCAGGGCCAGTGTCTCTATCGCCTGGGCACGCGGGGTGGCGGTCGCGCGTTCGAATCGAGCGCGCATCTCCGCGAGGTCAGGGTGTTGTTCGATACTCGGGTGTGTGGTCATAGTGGGCCGCCTCCTTCGGGCGCCTGGCGTGACCCTTTCACCTGCAATGAAACGCTTTATATGCCGTTTTGGCCAACTCTGGCGGACTTTGTTCAGGGCCTGGACTCACGGTGGCGGCTGTGTGGCCGGTGCGGGGTCGTCGGCGGTGTCGTCGGGGGCCACCAGATCCTGGGTGAGCGGGATCCGCGCCAGGGTCACCGCACCCAGCCCGATCAGCGCGAACCCGAGCAGCTGGGGCACTATCCACCAGCCGGAGCGGACCTGCTCCTCGTAGACGACGACACCGAGGGCGAGGCTCACCATCGCGTCGCCGAGGGTGATCGCGGGCTGGGAGGCGACCAATGGGCCCGCCTGCATGGCGTTCTGGAGCAGGAAGAGCGCCGCCATGCCCGCCGCCGCGAAGCCGTACGTCTGCCAGGCGGTGAAGAACGCCACGGCCCCAAGGTCGTCCAGGATGTGGGTGGCCTGCTTCATCAGGGCCGCGGTCAGGGCGAAGCAGATAGCGGTGGCGGTGCCCAGGCACGCGGCGCGCATCCGGCCCTCAGGACGGCGCAGGGCCACGGCGGAGAGTAGGACCACCGCCGCGACGCAGCCGATGAGGGCGGGCAGCCAGCGGTCCAACGGGACATGCGTGCGGTTGCCCGTGGGGGCGAGCGCCGCGAGGGCGACGCCGAGCCCCACCACCACGCACGCCACGGCGATCCAGCCGCTGCGGGCGAGATGCCGGCGCATCAGCAGCGAGGCCACGATCAGGGTGAGGGGCAGTTCGAGGACGAACAGCGGCTGGACGACCGTCAGCGGCCCGGTGTTGAGGGCCAGCGCCTGGCAGAGTCCCGCGACGATGACGGCCACGATCCCGATGAGCCACACGGGCCGCCGCAGCAGATCGAGCAACAGCCCGGCGCGCAGGCCCTGGGAGCTCGGCACGCTGGTCGCGGCCTTGCGCTGGAGCACGGTGGCGATGGCGTTGCTGAGCGCCGCGGCGAGCGCGAACACCACCGGGACGAGCAAGTACACCGTATGACCTCCTGACGACCGCCTGACGACCGTCTGAGCGCCCGGCCGTCCGGCCGCACTCCGCCGCCTTACCGCCTTGTGACGCCTGACTCCTCCGACGCCTGCCCCCGCCCCGCACCACCGTCGGCGTCCACCCCCGCGCCCGCTGCACCATCGTCGCCCCGGCCCCTGCTCCCCGCGATCCGGACGCGCCCGGTCGCGTACACACCGCCCTGCCGCGTGACAGCACCGCGCGTCGGCGCCGGATGACCGGCCGGGCTGCGGCGGGAACGGCCCCGACCCACAATGGGATGCGTCCCGGCTCACGGCGCCCCACGGCGCCGCCGGCGGAGAGGAATGTGCCCATGCGCGCTGAGTCGGCTCCGGCCGCGCGGACGCGCCCCTTCGGCGAGGCCCCGCCATGACCGGCAAGACCAAGGCGGAGCGCACCGAGATCGTGCACCGTGCGATCCGGGTGACCGCCGCCAGCAGCATCGGCTTCTACGTCTTCCTCTACGCGCTCCCCCAGCCGCAACCGGAACTGGCGCTGTACGCGCTCTTCGCGCCCATCGCCCTCGGCGGTCTCTCCCCCATCCCGGGGTCAGGACACCAGCGCTCCGTCGTCATGCTCAAGGCCCTGCCCGTGGCACTGCTGCTGGTCACCCTGGGCACTCTGCTGGCGGTACACACCTGGGCCGCGGTGCTGGGAATGCTGGTCGTCGGCTTCTGCCTGGCGTTCTCGGCGGTCGCGGGCCCGCTGCCGGCCGGTGCCGCCCCGGGACTCCAGCTCTTCTACATCCTGGCCTGCTTCCCGCCCTACGCGCCTGACACCCTCGTGCTCCGGCTGGCCGGACTCACGGTGGGTGTGCTGCTGCTCGCCGCCTTCGAGGTGTTCCTGCTCCCCGCGCCCGCGTCGCCCGGCTACCGGACCCGGCTGGCGGACGCACTCGACCTCGCCGCCATCGCCGCCGCCAACCCCTTGGCGATCCCGCCCGAGCGGCTCCGCGCGACCGGCCAGGAGCTGCGGTTCTCCAAACTGCCTCCGGCCGAACGCCCGGCCGGGCCCGGTCGCAGCGACCGGGCCCTGGCCCAGGGGGGCAACGCGGTCCGCCGTCTCCTCGACCAGCTCGCCCGCTACGGCGAGACCAACCGCGCACCCGGACCGGACGCACACGGCACCGCACCGGGGCAGGACTCGATGCAGTCCGCGGGTGCCAGGGAACTCGCCCACACCTCTTGTGACACGCTGCTCGAACGGGTCGCCGGACTGTGCACGGACACAGCGGTGGCCCTACGCGGGCGCCGCCCGCCCGCGCTCCCCGGACTGCTCGAGAACGCCATGACCGACTTCCAGTCGCTGCGGATCGGGCAGGCGATCGGACCACCCGATGGCGTACCGCCGGTGCCCCTGCTGCGGCGGCAGGCCCTGGTGCTGGGCATCGCGGAGACCGCACGGATCGTGGAGACCGCCATCCGGGTGGGCCTTGAGGGGCGTAGGACGGATCCGATCCCGCCGCAGGAACTGTTCTGGTACGCGGACCTGAGCACACCGCGCCTCTGGGCCAGGCGCCTGATCGGGAACATGACCCTGCACTCGGTGATGTTCCAGAACGCGGTACGCATCGCCCTGGGCCTCGGCCTCGCACGACTCGTGGCGGGATCGCTGGACCTGGCGCACGGGTTCTGGGTGCTGCTCGCGGTACTGACGCTGGGCCGTACCACCGCGGGAGAGACCTGGTCTGCGGTCCGCCAGGCCCTGCTCGGCAACCTCGTGGGAGCGGTGGCCGCCGGGGCGCTGCTCGCGGGCTTCGGCCAGCACTCCGTGGTCTACGCGGCTGTGTTCGTGCCCGGCATGCTCGCCGCCTTCGCGCTGGGGCCGATGCTCGGGATCGCCTGGGCTCAGGCGCTGTTCACCCTGGTGGTGGCCTGTGCGTTCGCCCAGATCGCACCCGCGTCATGGCAGCTCGCGGAGCAGCGGGTCATCGACATCCTCACCGGCAGCGTGGTCGGACTGCTGTGCGGACTGATCGCCTGGCCGGCCGGTGCCCGGCGTGAGGTGCGCCGGACCATGGCGGATCTGCTGCGCTCGTTCCGTCCCCTGGTCACGGGCACGGTCGAAGTGCTGCTGGCCGACCCGCCCGGAGCGAAGCCGCCGCCTTCGACGCTGCACGCCCTGCACCGGCTGCGGCTCGCCGAGGCGGCTTACGCCCAGTCCCGCAGTGAACCGCCGCTGTCCTCCGGGCCCTACGCCGACTGGCACGGAGTGCTGACCGCGACGGAGCAGCTGCTCACCGGCGCGCTGTGGCTGCCGAGGATCGATCTGCCGGTGGTGCGGGTGCCGCGCAAGGCGGCGAGCTGGGCTCGGGACAGTGCGGCCCGGCTGGGCGAGACCAGCGACTACATCGCCGAGCTCGCCGCCGATGACGACTCCCGGCCCCGGGCCACGGACACCGCCCGGCTCCCGGCCCCCACGGACGACCGTCCGCTGCCCATGCTCATCGACCTCGAGGTGTGGTTGAACAGCCTGCTGGCGCAGCTCTCCCGGATCGAGCCGACGGTCGAGGAATCGATGCGTCCCCGGCGCGGGCGGGGCGACGAGGACCGTTTGACGGTCTGATTGGTGATCGGCCTGATCGGTGATCGGCCTGATCGCTGCGGGAGCTCGACCGGGCCCTGGTCCCCGGCCGACGGGGGTGACGAGATTCGTGAGCACCTGTGTGACAACCGCGTTGCCGGCCGCCGCCGAGGCACTACCGCGGGTCAGGTCGAGTGCGGGCTCGGCACCCGCGTCGCCATCCCAGCCCGCTCAGGGCGCGGGCGAGGACTCCGGGGTGCCCGGCCCGCCATCGTCGGGGAGGCCGGTCGGTGGCTCGATCGGCGGTGTGGTGCGGGGCGGGGTCTCCGGCTGCTCGGTTCCACGGTGCGACGGGGTCGCGGTGGCGGTCGCGGGGTCGTCAGGCGGACGGGACTCCCGACCGGAACTCTCGCGGGGAAGCGGGGGCGGTGGGCATTCCGGGGCGCCGTCGCCCGGTTCGCAAGTCGCGCTCACGGGGCTCTCCCCGGGGCTGGTGGCGTGGTGGGACGCGGGCGGCTCCCCGGGCGGGGTGGATTCACCGCTCCGCGGTGCCGTGGGGACCTCGGTCGGGGTGGCGGGGTCCCTGGGCGGCGCCACGGGCCTGTCGTGGGCGCCGGTGTCGGCGCGGTCACGGGAGAAGTACGTGTCGTCCCCGAAGTCCAGTACGACGAAGGCGTCGACCGTGCGCGGCGCGGGCTGGACGATCACCACCCGGGACTGTTCGAACCCGGACCAGATCGTGCCGGTCCGCTTCGGGTCGCGCTGGACCTCCACGGGTGGCGCCAGGGGGTTGCCGCAGGCGCAACGCACCCGTGGCAGCCCTCGTTCATCGACGAGTACCGCCGTACCGGCTTGCAGAACGGCCTGGTAGGCGGTCGCCTCGCCGTCCTGGTAACCGTGGTTGGTGACCCGGGTGTCCAGTCTCAGCCGAAGGGAGGTCATCGCACGGAGGCGCGGCGCGACGGCGGACGGTTCGATGCCCAGGGCCGAGGCGAAGGCGCGGTTCTTCGCGGGCTGGGCGGCGAGGAACCGGATCTGCTTCTCGGTGTCGCAGCTCGCGGTGGAGCGGGTGCCGCCGTAGAGCCCGGGGGTCGCGCCGTCCACTGCCCGTACGAGGGTCCCGGACGGCGGGTGCGAGGTGGCTGCGTCGCCGTCCGAGGTGGGCAGGGCGGCGGGCGGGGCGTCGACCGCGCCGTTGGCCGTGGAGGCGGTGAACGGATCGAGACCGGTCTCGTTCGCGGACTGCATGAAGATCTCGCCCGAAGCCACCGTCTGGCCGCCCGGACGGGTGAGCACGATGGCGAGCGCGGCAGCCGCGACGATCGCCGCGGTGATCGTGGCGACCTTGGGGACGGACCGGTACCAGGCCTCGCCGCCGCCCTTCTCCTCCCCTGCTCCCCCACCGGTGCCGCCGCCGTCACCGGCGCTGCTTCCGCCGCCGCTGCCCGGCGGCGGGCCCTGGCCCCCGCCGCCACGACCGGACGGGCGGTGTCCGCCGCCGCTCGGCGGCCCGGCGGGCGGTCCCGAGGCTGACGGCTGTGGCGCCGAGTCCCGGCCGGAGAGTGGACCGGTGGGAGGCCCTTCGGGTCGGCCCGGAGTCGGCTGATCGCTCACCCCCTATTGTCTGCCCCGGCTCCGCACCGCCTGCAAGCCGTAGCCGCCGGCAGCGGCAGCCGTACGCGATCGGCCCCGTTGGGCGCGCGCCCTCAGCGCCCCGCTGCTTACGGTGGCACCGTGAGCCAGCACGCAGCCTCCCGGAGCGGCCTCGGGCCGGCGGTCCGGGGCTGGGCCGAGGCGCTGGCCGCCGTCCTCGCGGGACTGGTCGGCATGATCGTCGTCGCAGCGCTGGGTCTGTGGGCCGCGGGCGGTACCGGACTGCCCGGAAACCCCTTCCTCCGAGTCGTCGCCGCGATCGTCGTCATGGCGGCGGGCGGCACCGTGCGGCTGTCCGGGGACGCCGGGGTGCTCGCCGAGACACAGGCCGAACTCAGCGTGGTGCCCCTGTCCGTGAGCCTGGTCGGCGCCCTGGTGATCGCCTGGCTGTTCCTGCGTCCGCTGCGGCACCGCGCCGTCCTGGGCACCGGCGAGCTGCTGCTCCGCTTCGTGCGGTTGGCGGTCTTCTGGCTGCTGGGACTCGCGGGCCTGGCCGCGGCAGCCCGCCAGACGTTCGAGGTCTCGCTGGGCGACTCCCTGCTCGGCGACATCGGAGACCTCCTCGGCGCCTCGCCCCGCGTCGGCTTCGCCGCCGGCGTCGCGCCCACGCTGCTGTACGGACTGCTGTGGCTGGTCGGCGTGACCGCGGTGGCGCTGCTGGTGTCACGGCGGGCCCCACTGCCCGCCCGGCTGGTGCGCTTCCAGGCGTCGGTGCGCCCGGCCGCGTTCGCGATGCTGTCGCTGCTGCTCGCCTATGTGGTCATCGCTCTGTGCGCCGGTCTTGTCGCCGCGGCGACGCAGGGGCATGCGGGGCGCACGTTCGCGGTGATCCTGCTCGCCCTGCCGAACCTGGCGTGGCTGGCGTTCACCCTGGGTCTGGGCGCCTCCTGGGAGGGCACGGTCAAGGGGCCGTTCGGGCTACCGCTGCCGCATGAGCTGGAAGAGGTTCTGCGTACGCCTGGTGGTTCGACGCTCAACCTCTCCACGCTGTCCGAACGTGACGGGCGGGCCTGGTGGCTGCTGGTGGCCGCCGTGGTGCTGGTGCTCGCCGCCGCCTTCCTGATGGCCGTACGGTCGCCCGACCGGGTCAGGCCCTGGCAGCACGCCGACCGCATGGGTATCGCGCTGGTGCTGACCGTGCTGTCCGTGTGCCTGCTGGCCCGGGTCACCGCGCGGTACGACCTGTCGGTCATCGGGGTCGGCGACATCGAGGGCCTGGGCGGTGAAGTAACCCTGCAGCCGCGGCTGTGGGGTGCGCTGGGGATCGCGCTGGTCTGGGGCCTCGCGGCGGGGCTGATCGGGTCGGCGCTGGCCGCGCCCGTACGCCGCCGCGCAGCCGCGGCAGCCGCTCGGGCGAAGGACGACCGCGCGCGATAGGCCCTCAGCCCCGGTCATGGTCCGCGGACATGGTGCCCTCGCGGCTGACGATCTGCGTGGGTGGACGGGCGGAGGGTGCGTCGCCTCCGCCCGCCTCGTCGCCGGCGCCGCTGCCGCCACGTACATCACCACCGCCGCCCGGCGGGGAGCCTTCCGTGGCGAACACGGTCAACTGGTCGCCGTCGCAGTACACCCAGCGCTCGTGCTCGGCCTCGTACAGCCACATCGCCTCGCCGTCCACCACCATCCCCACCCGCATGCCCTGGGTGGCCCTGCGGAAGGCCTCCCCGTCCGACCGCTTCCCGGCGAGGTCGTCCACCGCCCGCCGATAACGGGCCAGGAGTTCCTCGGCACGCGCCAGCAGGGGCCGCGGATCGGCGGTGCGCGCGAGCGGCTGCCCGGCGGGGGGCGGGGCCTGCGGCACGGGGACCAGCAGCCGTCCGTCGACCCAGGCGGACCACCCGTTGGCGCACAGCACGCGGCCCCAGTCGCCGCGCCGGTCGAGCAGCTCCACCGGCAGGAAGGGGTCCAGCGGCGCGCTGGGCCGGGCGGCGTCCGGGCTCTCCCAGGTGGGCAGCCCGTCACCGGGGACGACATGCGTCGGCCGGAAGCCGGGCACGGCGTCGAACTCTGTCATGCCAGTCATATCAGCCATGTCAGCTCAGCTCAGCCGGGTCGGCATGTCGACAGCACCGTCCACCGCGTGCTTTCGCCGGTACCGTCCGGCCCGCCGCCCGTCCGCCGCCCGTTTCGGTCATTTCCGCATGACCTCGGGTTCATGACGCCGGAGCAGCCTCGCCACCAGGAACCAGAGGAACACGCAGTACACCACCATCACGGCCATGTTCTGCGCCCACAGCTCGGCGGAGTGCTCGAAGAGCGGATCGTCGGTGTCGGGGCCCGGCACGATACGGGCGATGTCCACGGTGTCCGCCATGGCCGCGAACGCCCAGCGGGCCGGAACCAGCCAGGAGATCTGCTCCATGCCCCGCACGCCGTCCAACTCCAGCAGCGCGCCGCAGAACACGATCTGGACCATGGTGAGGAGGACCAGCAGCGGCATGGTGACCTCCTCCTTCGGCACGAGGGCGGAGATCACCAGGCCCATCATCATCGAGGTGAACGACAGCAGCGCCACGGCCAGCGTGATCTCGATCAGCGGTGGCATCAGCACGCCCTTGCCGCCGGGGGCGCTCAGGTCGACACCGAGCAGGCCGACGAGGGTGAGCACCACGGCCTGGGCGACCGTGATCACGCCCAGCACCACGACCTTGGACATCAGATACGCGGATCTGGACAGTCCGACAGCACGTTCGCGCTGGTAGATGACGCGTTCCTTGACGAGTTCGCGTACCGCGTTGGCCGCGCCGGTCAGCACCCCGCCGACGCACAGCACAAGCAGGGCGTCGAGTGCGGTATCCAGGGCGAACTTGCTGCCCGCCAGCCCCCGGGCCATCGCGCCCATACCGAACGGCAGCGCGATCATGATGATCAGGAAGGTGCGGTCGGCGCTCAGCACGGACGCGTAGCGGCGTACGAGCGTCCGCAGTTGGGCGAACCAGCTCTGCGACTTGGGCGGTGGCGCCACGTCCACGGACTGCCGGTCCGGCTCGGCCCGGGGCTTGGGCCGTGCCGCCGCGCCGATGTACTGGTGGTAGTACGGGGACGCCTGGTACTGGCCCGCCCAGTCGCGACCCCGGTCGTTCTCGAAGGCCTCGAAGGCCACCGGCCAGTCGTCGAAGCCGAAGAACGGCAGGGCGTCCTCGGGCGCGCCGAAGAAGGCGATCCGCCCGCCCGGTGCGAGCACCAGCAGCCGGTCGCACACGTCCAGGCTGAGCACGCTGTGCGTGACGACGATGACCGTGCGGCCGTCGTCGGCGAGCCCCCGCAGCATATGCATGACCGAGCGGTCCATCCCCGGGTCGAGGCCGGAGGTGGGTTCGTCCAGGAACAGCAGCGAGGGCTTGGTGAGCAGTTCGAGCGCGACGCTGACCCGTTTGCGCTGGCCTCCCGAGAGGGTGTGGATCGGCTGGTCCGCCCGCTGTTCGAGCCCCAGTTCCTGGATGACCTCCTCGACCCGGGCCTCGCGCTCCGCGCGCGCCGTGTCCTCGGGGAAGCGCAGCTCGGCGGCGTACGACAGGGCCCGGCGCACGGTCAACTGGAGGTGCAGGATGTCGTCCTGCGGTACGAGCCCGATACGCCGGCGCAGCTCGGCGTAGTCGCGGTAGAGGTCGCGGCCGTCGTAGAGGACCGTGCCGTGGTTGGCGGGGCGCAGTCCGGTGAGCGCGTTGAGCAGGGTGGACTTCCCGGCTCCGCTGGGCCCTACCACCCCGAGCAGGCACTTCTCGCCGACCGGGAAGGAGACATGGTCGAGCAGCAGCTTCGTGCCGCCCTTTCCGTCGGTCACCGAGACGGCGAGGTCCTGGACGTCGAGCGAGACCTCGCCGTAGTCCACGAACTCCTGGAGTTCGTCACCGACGAGGCAGAAGGTGGAGTGTCCTATCCCGAGGATGTCCGCGGGGGTGACGGCTGCGCGGGTGATGCGCTGGCCGTTGAGATAGGTGCCGTTGTGGCTGCCGAGGTCCGCGATCTCGTAGCTGCCGTCGGGCAGGGCGCGCAGTTCGGCATGCCGGCGCGAGACGATGAGGTCCTCGATGACGAGGTCGTTGTCCGGCGAGCGGCCGATCCGGATGGTGCGGCTGGGCAGCGGCCGTACGGTGGTCGGCTGCCGGAAGCTGCCGGTGACGGCGGGGTGCTGGTGCGGCTCCGGCTCCGGCTCCGGTGCGGCATGGGGACCGGTCGGAGTAACAGGAGCGACTGGTGTGGCCGGTGTGACCTGCGCGGGCGGGGCCGCGGGTTCGGTACCGACGAGGACGGCCCGCGGACCGTCCTGCGGGCTGCCGAAGCGTATGACGCTGCCGGGCCCCACGCCTGACGCGCGTATGCGTCGCCCGCCGGTGTAAGTGCCGTTGGTGCTGTTCTCGTCTTGCAGCGTCCAGTGGTCCGCCTCGGTCCTGAGCACCGCGTGGTGCCAGGAGACCCGGGCGTCGTCGATCACGATGTCGCTCAGCGGGTCCCGTCCGACGTGGTAGACCCGGCCCGGGCTCATCAGCGTCGAGCCCTCGTCGGTTTCGATGACCAGCTCGGGCGCTGCGCGCGCTGCGGGCCGCTCAGCCATGCCCCGATTTTATCTTCGGGGCCCCTTTCACGCAGGCTCGGTGCCCCGCGCCCGGCCGTCGGCCGGAGGGAATCCCGGGGGTCTCCAGGGGGTCTCCAGGGGGTCTCCAGGGGGTCTCCAGGGGGCTTTCGGAACCGGGTGCGCGTTCATTCACCGTATGCGGTGTTCAGATAAGCAGACTTCCGCCGTGCGGGGGTACACGGGTAGGCCAGCCCACCGAAGGAGACGACATGGCCGGTGAGAGAGCCCCCCACGAAGGACATGACAGCCGCCGTGAGACGGAGGACGAGCGAGCGGACCGTCGCTGGCAGGAACTCATCCAGGAGATACGAGTCACCCAGACCGGCGTACAGGTCCTCTTCGGCTTTCTGCTCACGGTCGTGTTCACCCCGGCCTTCCAGAAACTGGGTCAGACCGACAAGACGATCTACATCGTGACGGTCATCCTGGGTTCGCTGGCCACCGGCGCTCTCATCGGGCCGGTGGCGCTCCACCGGATCGTCTCAGGGCGCCGTATCAAGCCGATGACGGTGGTCTGGGCCTCGCGACTCACGTTCCTGGGGCTGGTGCTGCTGCTCGCCACACTGATCTCGGCGCTGTTCCTGATCCTGCGCACCGCCACACACGACGGCTTCGTGCCCTATCTGGTCGCCGGAGTCCTGGGCTGGTACCTGCTCTGCTGGCTCGTCCTGCCGCTCTGGGCCCGCTTGCGCTACACCTCGGAGGACTCTCCGACCGAGTAGTGGACACCGCAGTCGTGGCGCCGGAGCCTGGTGTTCCGGCGGGGGCGGGGAAGTGGCGGAGCGGGCCTGTGGAGCGATGGTGGGGATGGCGTGCCGCCGGCGTTCGACCCGCGACGGTGGTTCGCGCGTGTCCCTCGCGGATACCGGGGCAGACGCCTGGGAACAGCGAAAGCGCCACCGTACTCGGGGAAGGACGCCACCGTGCTCACCAGCATCGAGCCCCTCGTCCAGCACGCGGCCGGCAATCCCGTTCTGGGGGGCGTCGGGCCGCTTGTCGCGGGCATCGTGATCGTGGCCGTGCTCATCGGCGTGATCCCATGGGCCGTCAGGCGGCGCAAGACGCAACCGCCGCCGCCCAGGCCCGAGGAACAGCCGGTCGCACCGGCACACCCCACGCACCTCGAGCAGACCCGGGAGCCGGGTGGAGCGCCGTTCCCGGAAGACGGTTCACGTCTCACACCTCACGAGCTCAAGCCCCACAGCAGCCGGCCGGGGTCTGAGCGCTGACGCGGCAATCGCCGCGAGGCAGGAGGCCTCAGGCCACGGAGCTGATGGCCGCGAACACCCCGGCGCGGGTACGCGGTGCGTCGTGGTGGATCGGCGTGTGAGCGCCGGTCAGTGAGACGCCGCTGCCACCGCGCCGGTCCGCGACGATCTCGGCGGCGATCGACAGCGCGGTCTCCTCGGGCGTACGGGCTCCGAGGTCAAGGCCGATCGGCGAGCGCAGCCGGGCGAGGGCAGGCTCGGTGACCCCGGCTTCGCGCAGGCGGCGCTCGCGGTCCTCGTGGGTGCGGCGCGAGCCCATCGCGCCCACGTACGCCACGGGGAGGGTCAGCGCCAGCTCCAGCAGGGGCACGTCGAACTTGGCGTCATGGGTCAGCACACACAGCACCGTGCGGCTGTCGACCTCGGTCGAGGCCAGATAGCGGTGCGGCCAGGCCACGACGATCTCGTCGGCCTCCGGGAAGCGCTGCCTGGTCGCGAAGACAGGGCGGGCGTCGCACACGGTCACGTGGTAGCCGAGGAACTTCCCCACCCGCACCAGCGCGGACGCGAAGTCGATCGCGCCGAAGACGATCATTCGGGGCGGCGGCACGCTGGACTCCACGAGCAGGGTCAGCGGCTGCCCGCAGCGGGCGCCGTCCGCGCCGATGGCGGTGGTGCCGGTGCGGCCCGCGTCCAGCAGGGCGCGGGCCTCGCCCGCGGCTGTGCGGTCCAGTTCGGGGTGGCCGCCGAGGCCGCCCTCGTAGGAACCGTCCGGGTGCACCAGCAGGGCGCGGCCCATCAGTTCGGCCGGCCCGTCGGTGATCCGGGCGAGGGCCGCCGCCTGCCCGCAAGCCGCCGCGGACAGCGCATCCGCGAAGACCCGCCGGGCGGCGGTGTCGGTCCGACGTACCGGGGTCACCAGGATGTCGATGATCCCGCCGCAGGTCAGGCCCACGGCGAAGGCGTCGTCGTCGCTGTAGCCGAAGCGCTCGAGTACGGTCTCGCCGTCCTCGAGCGCCTGCCGGCACAGCTCGTATACCGCGCCCTCCACACAACCCCCGGAGACCGACCCGACCGCCGTGCCCTCGCTGTCGACGGCGAGTGCGGCACCGGGCTGCCGGGGCGCGCTGCCGCCGACGGCCACGACGGTGGCGACGGCGAAGTCCCGTCCCTGCTCGACCCACCGGTGCAGCTCAGCGGCGATGTCCAGCATGTCGGTCTCCTCGGGTCTGCGGGTAGCGTGCGTGGTGGGCGCGGCGCGGGGTCAGGCGCGGGGCGGGGAACCCCGGACCGGTCAGTGGACCCCGAACCAGCCCTCGATCGGGCTGAGGGCGAAGAAGACCACGAAGATCGCGGTCAGGCCCCACATGAAGGCGCCCACCTCGCGGCCCTTGCCCTGGGCGACCTTGATGGCGACGTACGAGATGACCCCGGCGGCGACACCCGGCGTGATGCTGTACGTGAACGGCATCAGCACCACGGTGAGGAAGACCGGGATGGCGACCGAGGGGTCGTTCCAGTCCACGTGCCGGGCGTTCTGCATCATCATGGCGCCGATGACCACCAGCGCCGCGGAGGCGACCTGCGGCGGCACGATCGCCGTGAGCGGGGTGAAGAAGAGGCAGGCCGCGAAGAACAGGCCGGTGACGACCGAGGCGAGACCGGTTCTGGCGCCCTCGCCGACACCTGTGGCGGACTCCACGAAAACCGTCTGGCCCGAGCCGCCCGCGACACCGCCGATGGCTCCGCCGGCGCCGTCGATGAACAGCGCCTTCGACAGTCCGGGCATCCGCCCCTGGTCGTCCGCGAGCTTGGCCTGGGTGCCGACACCGATGATGGTGGCCATCGCGTCGAAGAAGCCCGCGAGCACCAGGGTGAAGACGATGAAGCCGACCGTCATCGCGCCGACGTCGCCCCAGCCGCCGAAGTCCACCTGGCCGAAGAGCGAGAAGTCGGGCATGGAGACCGCGCTGCCGCTCAGCTCCGGCGGGGACATGTTCCACGCCTTGGCGTCCAGGCCGGCGATGTTGTGGACGACCACCGCCACGACGGTACCGACGACGATGCCGATGAGGATCGCACCCGGTACGCGGCGGGCCTGGAGCATGAAGATCATCAGCAGGGTGACGCAGAAGATCAGTACCGGCCAGCCGGAGAGCACTCCGCCCTCACCCATTTCGACGGGCGGCCCGAACTCGGCGCCATGGCCGACGAAGCCCGCCTTGACCAGGCCGATCAGGGCGATGAACAGGCCGATTCCCATGGTGATGCCGTGCTTCAGCGGCAGCGGTATCGCGTTCATCACCAGCTCGCGCAGTCCGGTGACGACCAGCAGGCAGATCACCAGGCCGTAGGCCACGCACATGGCCATGGCCTGCGGCCAGGTCATCTGGGGCACCACCTGCGAGGCGACGACTCCGGAGACGCTCAGACCGGCCGCGAGGGCGAGCGGGACCTTGCCGATGAAGCCCATCAGGAGAGTAGTCGCTGCGGCGGCGAAGGCGGTCGCGGTGATGAGGCCGGGCTGGCCGAGTACGTTCCCCGCGGCGTCCTTGCCGTTCAGGATCAGGGGGTTGAGCAGGAGGATGTACGCCATCGCCATGAAGGTGGTGGTGCCGCCGCGCACCTCGCGTGCGACGGTGGATCCTCGTTCGGAAATATGAAAGTACCGGTCGAGCCAGGACCGCCCGGCGGCGGGGATCCGCGAGTCGGAGCCCGCGTCCTCCGTATCCGCGGTGGTGGCCTTCGGCTCCACAGATGACTGGGTCATGGTTGCCTACTCCCAAGGTTCATAGGGGCACCCGCGAACGGCGTGGAAGCCGGGGGAAATGCGGGATTTGGGATCTTGCGTTGGCTGCACGACCCGGGGGACGGCCCGAGACGAACGAACGACGCTGCTCAACCACTGGGCGGGGGTGACCGCGGGGCTGCGTACCGCCAGCGGTGCGGTACGGGTCCTCCGGGCGGCGCGCGCGTGGACTGTGGCGTACCGGGAGGCACGCACCGTCCGGAGGGTGCCAGGCCGTGGCACGGCCTGGCGGGCGGGCTGTCAGGTTCCGGTGAGGTGCTCTGGCCGCACCGGTGTCCTGTTCAGCTCGAGTCCTGTCGCGTTCCGGATCGCCGCGAGGACGGCCGGGGTGGACGACAGAGTCGGGGCTTCGCCGATTCCGCGCAGCCCGTACGGGGCGTGCTCGTCGGCGAGTTCGAGCACGTCGACGGGGATGGTCGGCGTGTCGAGGATGGTGGGGATGAGGTAGTCCGTGAAGGAGGGGTTGCGCACCTTCGCGGTCTTCGGGTCGACGATGATCTCCTCCATCACCGCCATGCCCAGGCCCTGGGTGGTGCCACCCTGGATCTGGCCGACGACGGAGAGCGGGTTGAGCGCCTTGCCGACATCCTGGGCACAGGCCAGTTCGACCACCTTGACCAGGCCGAGCTCGGTGTCCACCTCCACCACCGCGCGGTGGGCGGCGAAGGAGTACTGGACATGGCCGTTGCCCTGGCCGGTGCGCAGGTCGAAGGCCTCGGTGGGGCGGTGCCGCCATTCGAGCTCGACCTCGACGGCCTCGTCCTCCAGCACGTCCACCAGATCGGCGAGCACCTCGCCGCTGTCGGTGACGACCTTGCCGCCTTCCAGCAGCAGCTCGGCGGTGGCCCAGGCCGGATGGTACGAGCCGAACTTGCGGCGGCCGAGCTCCAGGACCCGCTCGCGCACGGCCTCGCAGGAGTTCTTGACCGCGCCTCCGGTGACATAGGTCTGGCGGGAGGCGGAGGTGGAGCCCGCGGAGCCGACCCGGGTGTCGGCGGGGTGGATCGTCACTTGGGTGACGCCCAGCTCGGTGCGGGCGATCTGGGCGTGCACGGTGACACCGCCCTGGCCGACCTCCGCCATCGCGGTGTGCACGGTGGCGACGGGCGCGCCGCCCACCACCTCCATACGGACCCTGGCGGTGGAGTAGTCGTCGAAGCCCTCGGAGAAGCCCACGTTCTTGATGCCGACGGCGTAGCCGACACCGCGTACGACACCTTCGCCGTGGGTGGTGTTGGACAGCCCGCCGGGCAGCGCGCGTACGTCGGCGCCCTCGGTGGTCACCCACTGCTGCTCGGGCGGCAGGGGCATGGCCTTGACACGGCGCAGCAGCTCGGCGACCGGGGCCGGGGAGTCTACGGGCTGCCCGGTCGGCATGATGGTGCCCTGCTCCATCGCGTTGATCTGCCGGAACTCGACCGGGTCCATCCCCAGTTCGGCCGCGACCTTGTCCATCTGGGCCTCGTAGGCGAAGCAGGCCTGGACCGCGCCGAAGCCGCGCATGGCGCCGCAGGGCGGGTTGTTGGTGTAGAGCGCGATGGCCTCGATGTCGACGTCGTCCACGACGTACGGGCCGACGGAGAGGGACGCGGCGTTGCCGACGACGGCGGGGGACGCGGAGGCGTAGGCGCCGCCGTCCAGCACGATCCGGCACTTCATGTGGGTGAGCTTGCCGTCCCTGGTGGCGCCGTGCTCGTAGTGCAGCTTCGCCGGGTGGCGGTGGACATGCCCGAAGAAGGACTCGAACCGGTTGTAGACGATCTTCACCGGCTTGCCGGTGCGCAGCGCCAGCAGACAGGCGTGGATCTGCATCGACAGGTCTTCGCGCCCACCGAAGGCGCCGCCGACGCCGGACAGCGTCATGCGGACCTTGTCCTCGGGCAGGCCGAGTACCGGGGCGATCTGGCGCAGGTCCGAGTGCAGCCACTGGGTGGCCACGTACAGGTCGACCCCGCCGTCCTCGGCGGGCACGGCGAGACCGGACTCGGGGCCGAGGAAGGCCTGGTCCTGCATGCCGAAGACATAGTCGCCCCTGACGATCACATCCGCGCGCTCGGCGGCCTCGTCGGCGTTCCCGCGCACGATCGGCTGGCGGTGGACGATGTTGGGGTGGGCGACATGCCCTGCGTGGTGGTCGTCGCGGCCCGGGTGCAGCAGGGGCGCGTCGGGGGCGGTCGCGGAGGCCTCGTCGGTGACGACGGGCAGCTCCCGGTACTCGACCTTGATCTTCGCGGCGGCTCGGCGTGCGGTCTCCGGGTGGTCGGCGGCGACCAGGGCGACCGGCTCTCCGTGGTGGCGTACCCGGCCGTGGGCGAGGACCGGAGTGTCCTGGATCTCCAGACCGTAGTTCTTCACCTCGGTCGGCAGGTCGTCGTAGGTGAGTACGGCGTAGACGCCGGCCTGGGCGAGTGCCTCGGAGGTGTCGATGGACACGATCTCGGCGTGTGCCACGGTGGAGCGCAGGATCTGGCCCCACAGCATGTCCTCGTGCCACATGTCGGACGAGTACGCGAACTCGCCGGTGACCTTCAGGGTGCCGTCGGGGCGCAGCGTGGACTCGCCGATGCCGCCCTTGGTCGGGGAACCCTGGGTGACCTTGGTCGGAGCGCCGGACGGGGCGGTGGCTGCTCGGGGATTCAGCGCCATGGTGTTCAGACCGCCTCTCCCTGACGGGCGGCCGCGAGGCGGACCGCGTCGAGGATCTTCTCGTAACCGGTGCAGCGGCAGAGGTTGCCGGACAGCGCCTCACGGATGTCCGCGTCGGACGGGGACGGGGTGCGCTCCAGCAGCTCGTCGGCGGCGACCAGCAGGCCCGGGGTGCAGAAACCGCACTGCACGGCTCCGGCGTCGATGAACGCCTGCTGGATCGGGGCCAGCTCGGTGCCCTCGCCGGTCTGCGAGTCGGTGCCGCGGGCGCTCCAGCGCTGGGCGTCCTGGAGGGACGTGCCGACGTCACCGCCGCCGCACACACCGGTGCCGGCGGACGTACCCGTGTCGCCGCAGGCGCCCGTCGCGCAGGAGGCGGTGCGCTGCTTGGCGAAGTCCGCGAGGCCCTCGACGGTGACGATATCGCGGCCCTCGGCCTGTCCGGCGGCCACCAGGCAGGCACACACCGGGACGCCGTCGAGGCGGACCGTACAGGAACCGCATTCGCCCTGCTCACAGGCGTTCTTGGAGCCGGGGAGGCCGAGCCGCTCACGCAGTACGTAGAGGAGGCTCTCGCCTTCCCAGACGTCGTCGGCTTCCTGACGGCGGCCGTTGACAGTGAAGTTGACGCGCATGGTCAGGCAGCTCCTTCCAGCGTGCGGCCGGTGCCGCGGTACTGCTCCCAGGTCCAGCCGAGGGTGCGGCGGGCCATGATGCCGACCGCGTGGCGGCGGTATCTGGCGGTGCCGCGGACATCGTCGATCGGATTGCAGGCGGCCGCTGCCAGCTCGGCGAACTGCTTGGCGATCGAGGGGGTGATGATCCTGCCGCTGTCCCAGAAGCCGCCCTCCTCCAGTGCGGCGTTCAGGAACTCCTCGGCGGCCTTGGCTCGCACCGGGGTGGGCGCCGCCGAGCCGATGCCGGTGCGCACCGTGCGGGTCCCGGGGTGCAGGGCGATTCCGAAGGCGCATACCGCGATGACCATCGCGTTGCGGGTGCCGACCTTGGAGTACTGCTGCGGTCCGTCGGCCTTCTTGATGTGGACGGCCCTGATCAGCTCGTCCGGCGCGAGGGCGTTGCGCTTCACCCCGGTGTAGAACTCGTCGATCGGAATGCGCCGGGTGCCGCGTACCGATTCCACCTCGACCTCGGCGCCCGCGGCCAGCAGGGCGGGGTGGGCGTCACCGGCCGGCGACGCGGTGCCGAGGTTGCCCCCGACGCCGCCGCGGTTGCGGATCTGGGGGGAGGCCACGGTGTGCGAGGCGAGCGCGAGCCCCGGGAGCTCGGCGCGGAGATGCTCCATGATCCGGGAGTACGGTACGGAGGCACCGAGACGGACGGACTCTCCACCCACTTCCCACTCGGACAGCTCGGCGACGCGGCCCAGATCCATGAGGTACTCGGGGCGCCGGTGGTCGAAGTTGATCTCGACCATGACGTCGGTGCCACCCGCGATGGGCACGGCCGAGGGGTGCTCGGCCTTGGCGGCGAGCGCCTCCTCCCAGCTGCTGGGGCGAAGGAAGTCCATGAGCGGCTCTCTTCTTCGTGATCGGTCGTTCTCAGGGGCTGGGTACGGCCGGCCCGGGTGCGGATCTGTCTGGTTCCTGTTAAGGGGGATCTCGCACCAGTACACAAGCAGCGTCCTCAGCGAGTGCAGTCACCGAAACCATGAAGGAGTTGGCTGGTGGGCACCCTGGTCTTGTAGATTCGAACGAAAGGTGGACCCCGGTAACCTCCCCGCTTTCCTCCTGAAACCGAGGGCGCTGCCCCCGGATCACTCCAACGGCTACAACGAGACAGATCGGCGGCGACGTGATGCGGCTGCGCGCACTGCTGGAGACCGACGCGCTGGGACTGCGGCTGCTCGGCGGTGACGACGAGCTGGACCGTGGCGTGCGCGGCGTGATGACCACCGACCTGCGGGACCCGAGCCGCTATCTGTCAGGCGGCGAGCTGGTCCTCACCGGTCTTGCCTGGCGCCACGCACCCGAGGATTCCGAGTCCTTTGTCCGTATTCTCGCAACTGCGGGGGTCGCGGGTCTCGCGGCGGGCGAGGCGGAACTGGGCGACATCCCGGACGACCTGATCCAGGCCTGCCGACGGCACAAGATGCCGCTGTTCGCGGTCCATGAGTCCGTCGCCTTCGCGACGATCACCGAGCATGTCGTACGCCAGGTCTCGGGCGAGCGCGCCGGTGACCTGGCCGCGGTGGTGGACCGGCACCGCCGGATGATGACCTCGGGCCCGGCGGGCGGCGGCCCCGATGTGGTGCTCGACCTGCTCGGCACCGACCTGGACCTGCGCGCCTGGGTGCTCTCCCCCACCGGGCGGCAGATCGCGGGTGCGGGCGAGTCGCTGCCCCAGGAGGTGAGCGCCGCCCTCGCGGGTGAGCACCTGGCGGCCAGCCGCAGCGGGCGCCGCGCGCCCTACCGCGCGACCGTTGAAGGCTCAACGTATTCGCTCTTCCCGATCCGCGGCACCGGGCGGACCGCGGGCTCCGCGGCCCGCGAGGTCACGGATATCCGGGAGTCCCGGGACATGCGGGGTCCCCGCGACATCCGGGCATCCGTGCTGTCCGACTGGCTGCTCGCCGTCGAGGCGGACGCTTCTGACTGGCCGGCCGCCCGGCTGGACCTGCTCCAGGGCGTCACCCAGCTCATCGCCGTGGAGCGCGACCGCCGCGAGGCCGCCCGCACGGTGCGTCGCCGCCTCGCCCAGGAGGTCCTGGAACTCGTCCAGACCGGCGCCGCGCCCCCGGAGATCGCCGCCCGGCTGCGGGTCGCCGCGCCCGTGCTGCTGCCCGGCCTCGGGACCGCCCCGCACTGGCAGGTCGTGGTGGCGAAGGTGGAGTGGGACGAGACCGGGGGCGGCCCGGTCGAGTCCGGCCCGGTGGCCCAGTCACTGCTGGAGGAGATCCTGGTCGATCCGGCGACGACGGGCCCGGACTCGGCCGACCGTATCGCCGTCGCGCACGTCGGCGACGAGGCCATCGCTCTGGTACCCCTCCCCGCGGTCGCCGCGACGCCCGGATCCGACGAGTCCGACGCACCGAAGGGTGACCTGCTCGAAGGCCCGGCGGCCGACGTCGGCACCAGCAGCGCGGGCCTCCACGCCGACGCCCTGCTCGCCGCCGTGCACGCTCCCCTGTCGTCGGGCCTCGACGGCGACGGCCGCCTCACCCTCGGCGTCAGCGCCGCCGTCCACTCCGCCGAGGGCCTGCGCGGCGCCCTGGAGGAAGCCCGCCACGCCCGCCGAGTCGCCGCCGCCCGCCCCGGCCGCGTCTGCGCCGCCGGCCACCACGAGCTGGCCTCGCACGTCCTGCTGCTCCCCTTCGTCCCCGACGACGTCCGCCGCGCCTTCACCGCCCGGCTGCTCGACCCGCTGCGCGACTACGACGAGCGCCACCGCGCTGAGCTGATCCCCACCCTGGAGGCGTTCCTGGACTGCGACGGCTCCTGGACGCGTTGCGCGACACGACTGCATCTGCACGTGAACACGCTGCGGTACCGGGTGGGCAGGATCGAGCAGCTGACGGGGCGTGACCTGTCCAGGCTGGAGGACAAGCTGGACTTCTTCCTCGCGCTGCGGATGAGCTGAGGGGCTCCGTCCTCCTCGGATACCGGTGCGTGCGGTGGTCTCCGGCACGGTACGGATTCGGTTCATCTGAAGCCCCGCGCGGCTGGAGTCCGCCATCCCGGAAGTCCGGCCCGGCTGCGACGCGTGTCCGCAGGAGCGTGAACCCGCTCGCACCCGAGGCGCCGCGCCGGCCTTGCCGCACGGCAGCCAGTAGCCCCGGCCGGGGGGCGCACCAGTCGGACCACGCGGCACCGGCAGGAGTGCGCGCCGGGTACACGCCTGCGCACACCCACACCTTGATCGGGCTGCACCACGGGAAGGGACACCATCGTCCCGGGGCTCGGTGACGCGCCAGCTCGCCGCCGGGGCGGTGCGGTCACCGGTCAGCCGTGCGGGAACTGCCCGTGCGCAGCGCCCACGTCATCCCCCGTTGGAGTGGGGCACTCGCATACGCGCCACGAACCGCCGGACGACGCACCACGCTGCTGAGCACGACGTCGAAGGAGAACCGCATGGTGCATCAGCCGCCGAAGTGCCCCCACTGCCCAGCGCGTCCGCCCCTGTGGAAGGACACTTCCCGCACCGCGCCCGGCCATGACGACCGGTGGCAGTGGTACTGCTGCGGATGCAGGGGCCGTTGGGCGCCGACCGCCGAGCAGAGGCTGCGGCTCGCCCTCGGGACAACGCGAAAACCGAGCCACGCCATGCGGTGACGACGGCAGCGCCGGAACGAAGCCGACGATCCACGACACTTCGCCACCCGCGGCGCTCAGCGCGAGGGATGCCCGCTTTTGTGATCTTGATCGACCGGAACCGAGCGTTTGTGAACTGATTCACCAGAGGGGTTGGCCAGGCATACCCATCCATGCTGAGATTCGATCTGTCCCAACAGCACAATGGCGCGCTAGGGGAGGGCAATGTGGCGTATACCGCCATGTCTGGTTCCGGAACCACCGCAGGTGACGAGCCGCTCCAGACCGCGGTATGGCGGTTGCGTTCGCGCGGCTGCTGGACCGACGCGGCGGCCCTGCTGGCGCCCCATCCCTCATCCCCCGCCCTCACCCTCCAGCGCACCGCGCTGCTGGTGGAGCGGTGTCTGTTCACCGGCACCGGCTGGGAGGACGCGGAGGATGCCCTGCGTACGGCGGAGGCCGCGGCCGGCAGCGACGACGAGCGGGGCGGCGCGGCCTGTGAACGGGGGCATCTCGCCTACGCGTCCACGGTGTTGGGGGTACGCGACCGGGCGGACGAGGCCAGTGCGGCGCTGGGCAGGGCAGCTGCGCTGCTCGCACCGGACGCCCCGGGGCGGGCGCTGCTCCACTTCCGGCGCGGCCTGGTCGCCGAACACCTCGCCGAATCACCGCAGTCGGCACGCGCCGCCTATCTGCGCGCCCACGCGGGAGCCGTGGCCCAGAACGATCCGCTGCTGCTGTCCTGTACCTGGCGGCACCTCGCCGCGCTGGCGCTGCGCGACGGCGAACTGGCCGAGGCAAGGGAGGGATTCAGGGAGTCGCTGCGTATCCGCGAGGAGCTGGGCTATCTCGTCGGCACGGCCCCCGCGCTCACCGCGCTGGCCGACACCGAACCGGAGCCCGAAGCGGGTCGGTTGCGGGCCGAGGCGGCGCGGCTGTTCCGGTTGCTCGGGGGCGTACCGACCTGGCTCGCCGACCAGTTGTCACCACCGACACGGCCGGCATCGCCTGCGGCCTAGTGCTGTGGCCGGATAGGTTTGCCGGGAAGCTCGCGGCGTCCGGTGCGGTACATCGCAAAGGCGGTGGGGGTCCCCCCGCCGAAGGCAGGGGGAGATCGCCCTCGTACTGGATGTACTCGGGTGATTCGACGACGCAGCGAGGTGCCGTTCCTTAAGGGTGTTGCCGCTCAGCGGTCGGCGCCCGCGAAGTGCTCGCGCACCAGTTCGCTCACCACGTCCAGGTCCTGGTCGATCAGCGCGTCGAGCAGCGCGGAGTGTTCTGCGGCGTCGGCGACCAGCAGGGCGCGGGGCGGCTGCTGAGCGGCGGGGGTGAGCAGCGGCCACTGGGAGCGGCGGTGCAGTTCGTCGGCGATGGTGACGAGCTGGCCGTTCCCGGCGAGGGAGAGGATCGCGCGATGGAAGGCGCGGTCCGACTCCGCATAGACCGCGCGGTCGCCGGTGGCGGCGGCCTGGGCGGTGGCGTCGGCGAGTGGGCGCAGCTCGCCCCAGCGGGCGGCGGGTACGGTCCGGGCGAGCCGGAGGAGGACGGGGACCTCGATCAGGGCACGGACCTCGGCGAGCTCGGCCAGCTCACGGGCGTCGCGTTCGATGACCCGGAAGCCCCGGTTGGGGACGACCTCGACGGCGCCTTCGGTGGCGAGCTGCTGCATGGCCTCGCGCACGGGTGTCGCGGAGACACCGAAGCGCTCGGCCAGCGCCGGGGCCGAGTAGACCTCGCCCGGCGTCATCTGGCCGCCGACCAGCGCCGTACGCAGGGCCTGGAGAACCTGGCCGCGCACGGAGTGGCGGCGCACCGCCGTGACGGGGGGACGCGGCCCCGGGATGTGCCCGGTGTGAGGTGCACCGGGGACCGTGGGCTCGCCGTGCGTGTGTTCGCCGCGTACGCCTTCGGCGGCTTCGCGCGGATACTCCGGCGGACGTGTCGCGGACATACCGCGCGCGCTGCCCTGCTCCACTCGAATCCTCCTCCGGCGTCGGCATGGTGCGAGCCCGGCACATACCTACATACGCTGACACCGGGGACTGGACCCCCAGTGTAAAGGGGCAAACATCAGTCGTATCGGGTAAGGTTAGGCTAACCTACTAACGATCGCGATTCGGTGGTCCGCCCATGACCGTCCCCCACGCAGTCATCTCCGGCACGCCGCCCAGGGTCACGGCTGCCTCCGCCGGGACACCCCTCATTGCCGCGTACACGCGGCTGACCGAGGTGTTCCCCGGACTGACGATCCAGGAGCTCGCGGACGGAGAACCGACCCCGCGGGACGGCGGCTGGGTCATGGCTGCCGACCTCGCGGCCGGCGGACCCGCCCTGGACGCCTTCCTCGCCTGGGACAACGCCCAGGTGCTGCGCGACTACGGCTGCCAGGCACGGCCCGACGTGGTCGCGAGCTTCGGGCTGCACCGGTACGCCTGGCCCGCATGCCTGCTGATCACAGTGCCCTGGTTTCTGCACCGGCGGGTACCGCGGCTGCCCGTCGAGGACGTGGCCTTCCAGCGCGGCCTGGGACGGATGGCCGTCCGGGTGCGCGAATTCGCCTGCCTGCCAAACGACCCCGCCGCCATCCTGCCGGGGGCGCGCATCGTCCCAGACGAGGAGTCCCTGCGAGCCGAGGTACGGGAAGCGGTCGCCGAGCACCTCGCACCCGTACTCGAAGGCTTCGGTCCCCGGATGCGGCGGGGCAGGCGCGCCCTGTGGGGCATGGCGACCGACGAGGTGGTCGAGGGGCTCTGGTACATCGCCCATCTGCTGGGCGATGAGCAGCGAGGGATCGCGGAGCTCGAAACCCTGCTGCCGGGCGCGGTGAAGCCGTACGTCGGCACGGCGGGCTTCCGGGACCTCATCCGCCCCGACGGGACGACCCTGCCCACTCGCGACCGGGCGAGCTGCTGCTTCTTCTACACGCTCCGACCCGATGAAACCTGCCTCACCTGTCCGCGCACCAGTGACGCGGAACGGCTCCGCAGGGCCGGATAGACGGCCGTTCCGTGAGGAGCGGTCGCCGGCACCGGCCCAGCTGCCTGTTCGCGGCACGGCCGGTCCCGCCCGCCCGACTGGGCCGACCACAGGGGACAACGCCGCATGGCCGGCCCGCAACGGGCTGCCGCTCACCTCATCTGCGGAATCGGGTCGAGATGGCTCAGCCGGAGCGGGAACGCATCCGACATCCGGCTCCAGCCCTGACCGGCGAAGGAGACCGAGCACCACGAGCCGTCGACGAAACCGATCTCGTGATCCCCGGCCGCCACATCGCTTCGAACCCTGACCCAGGCGACATTGCGGATGTCCGTGGCCCATCCCACCTCGACCGGACCGGGCCTGCCCGAGAGGGAACGCGCGTCGGAGACGTACGCCAACTGGAGTCGGCGGTCGGTGACCTGCAACATCACGAACCCCATGTTCTTGGTCCGAGGTATCACGGCGATGGCCATGCTGCCGGCCATGCTGTTCCAACCGCCGTGGAACGGCTTGCCCGGCTTCTTCGACTCACGCTCCGTGAACGCCTCGACGAGCGCCTCGATCGGGTTCCAGGTCATCGTGAAAAGGTGCAGGACCCCGAGTGTGAGAAGGAACAACCAGCTTCTGAGCGTGCGGCGTTCAGACCGCAGGGCACGCGGGCGACGGAAGTAGCCCGGCTTCGGCGCTCGTCCGGCCAGGCCGACCGCATGATCCGCACGCAGCACCTCACCCACCGGCACCAGCGCCAGCGCCCGCTCGCGGATCTCCGAGCCGCGTTTCGTCCTGCTCACCCGAAATCGTCCCTCACTGTTCTTGCCGCACACGAGGCGGTCACGTCGGTACGCTTTCCTGGACCGCGTCGCCGCCCGGGTCCGCACCGTTGGTGTCCTGGACGACGCCCTTGCCGGTAGCCGGTCCGCCGACCACGGCAGAATCGTTTCGCGACGTCCTGGCCACCGTATCGGGAGCTCTCACCCAGGGTCACACCCCCGGGTGGCGCGGCCCGGGACCGCTCACGCTTCGGGCGTCCGAGGCGTGAGGAAGCGAGGTCGAGGCAGGCAGGTCTCATCGAACTGGTGATCACCAAGACAGCGGAGTGTTCGAAAAGTACGCACCCATTTGTCGGCTATTCGTCCGTGCCTGCGCCTCGTTGGCGTTCTCTTGCCACGAAACCCCCTATCCGTAACGGGACTTCGGCCAATATGACGCCCGAAAGGCCCTACCGCGGTGCAGTAGCAAGGATGCAAGGGACCCCGATGAGACTGACCGACATAGCGCTGAACTGGCTGCTTCCGGGTGGTGTGCTGCTCGCGGGTGCCGCGGCGGTGGCGGTGCTCGCGCGCGCCAAGCGTGCCGGCGGAGGCTCCGCGGCCGAGGACTCCTGGGAGCGCAGCGAGGAGCGCAGGCGCCGCAAGGAAGCGATCTACGGGACCGCGTCCTACGTACTCCTCTTCTGCTGTGCCGCGGTGGCCGCGCTGCTGTCCTTCCATGGACTGGTCGGCTTCGGCCGGCAGAACCTGAACCTCAACGGCGGCTGGGAGTACCTGGTGCCGTTCGGCCTCGACGGCGCCGCGATGTTCTGCTCGGTGCTCGCCGTACGCGAGGCCAGCCACGGTGACGCCGCCCTCGGCTCACGGCTGCTGGTGTGGATGTTCGCCGGAGCCGCGGCCTGGTTCAACTGGGTCCACGCGCCGCGCGGACTCGACCACGCGGGTGCCCCCCAGTTCTTCGCGGGTATGTCGCTGTCGGCCGCGGTGCTCTTCGACCGGGCGCTCAAGCAGACCCGCCGGGCGGCGCTGCGCGAACAGGGTCTGGTGCCGCGCCCGCTGCCGCAGATCCGGGTCGTGCGCTGGCTGCGGGCACCCCGCGAAACCTTCGGCGCCTGGTCGCTGATGCTCCTCGAAGGCGTACGCACACTGGACGAGGCCGTTGACGAGGTGCGTGAGGACCGCCGCGAGAAGGAGCAGAACCGGCTGCGCCGACGCGAGCAGGAAAAGCTGGAACGCGCCAGGCTCCGGGCGCTCAACCGGCAGCATCGCGCATGGAACCGGGCCCGTGGCGGGCGGCAGGTGGATGTCACCGCGATGGGCGGCTCGGCGAGCTCCCCACCGGCGGCCGTGGGGCCGTCAGCGGAGCCTGCCCTATCCGAGACAGGACAACTGCCCGCTCGCTCCCGGCCCTCCCTTCAGGCCGTGCGGACCACTGAGGCCCGCACCCCCGTCACGGTCGATCTGACCGCCGAGGACGACACCCAGGCGCTGCCGCGACTGGACTCGCTGGAGCGCAAACTCCAGGACCTTGAGCGGCAGTTCGGCTGAGCCTTACGCGTCGCCGCGGCCCGGTCAAGGGAGAGGGATCCCTTGGCCGGGCCGCGGCGCGTAGGTCACTTCCTGGCGCCGTCCAGCTCGAACCACACCACCTTGCCCAGAGCGTGCGCGCGCACCCCCCAGGCGTCCGCGAGGTTCTGCACCAGTAACAGCCCCCTGCCGTGCGTACTGTCGTCACCCACGGCAGGCACCGGCAGATGCGGATCTCCCACCCCCGTGGTGAAGTCCCGCACCTCGACCCGCAGCCGGGCGGGCGCCACGGTCGCTGTCACCACCGCCCCGTCGTCGGTGTGCACCAGCGCGTTGGTCACCAGTTCGCTGACCAGCAGCTCCGCCACCTCGGCCGACCCCGATTCACCCCAGTCGCCGTGCCCCAACAAGTCGCGCAGCGCGCGCCGCACTTCGGGCACCGCACGCAAGTCCGACCTTCCCACTCGGCGGTGCAACTGGGCGGGCTCGGACCTTCCCTGACGTCTCGTCATCATCCCCCACAGCACGTCGGAACGGTCCCTTCGTCTCGCCCTGCTCGCAGCCCGAGCAGGCACCCTGGAATGCATGCCCCGCCCCTGAGCCGCCGACGCATGCGGATTTCACGCGGCGTGATGAAAGATGCACCCTCCGCTCGTCAAGGGCGCGGTACGTTCCGCAGATTGGAACGGGCCATCTGGAGCATCCGGCCGACACCACCGTCCAGCACGATCTTGCTGGCGGAGAGCGCGAAGCCGGTGACCATCTCGGCACGGATCTTCGGCGGAATGGACAGCGCGTTGGGGTCGGTGACGATGTCCACGAGAGCGGGCCCCTTGTGCGCGAAGGCCTCCCTCAGCGCACCGGCGAGCTGCTTCGGCTTCTCCACCCGCACACCGTGGACGCCCGCCGCACGGGCGATCGCCGCGAAGTCGGGATTGCGGTAGGCCGTCCCGTACGAAGGCAACCCGGCCACCAGCATCTCCAACTCGACCATGCTCAGCGAGGAGTTGTCGAAGACCACGACCTTCACCGGCAGGTCGTACTGGACGAGGGTGAGGAAGTCGCCCATCAGCATGCTGAACCCGCCGTCGCCGGACAACGACACGACCTGCCGGTCGCGGTCGACGAACTGCGCGCCGATAGCCTGGGGCAGTGCGTTGGCCATTGAGCCGTGGCTGAACGAGCCGATGATGCGGCGGCGCCCGTTGGGCGTGAGGTAGCGAGCAGCCCACACATTGCACATCCCGGTGTCCACCGTGAACACCGCATCCTCAGCGGCGATTTCATCGAGCACCGAGGCGACGTACTCGGGGTGGATCGGCGTGTGCTTCTCCACCTTGCGGGTGTACGCCCTGACGACGCCCTCGAGTGCGTCGGCGTGCTTCTTCAGCATCTTGTCGAGAAAGCGCCGGTCCGTCTTGGCGCGCACCCGCGGGGTCAGGCAGCGGAGCGTCTCGCGTACATCGCCCCACACGGCGAGGTCGAGCCTGGAGCGGCGGCCGAGGTGCTCGGGCCGCACGTCGACCTGGGCGATCCGGACGTCGTCGGGGAGGAAGGCGTTGTACGGAAAGTCCGTACCCAGCAGGATCAGCAGATCGCACTCATGGGTGGCCTCGTACGCGGCACCGTAGCCGAGCAGCCCACTCATACCAACGTCGTAGGGATTGTCGTACTGAATCCACTCCTTGCCGCGAAGCGCATGCCCGACGGGTGACTTGATGCGCTCCGCGAACTGCATGACTTCGTTGTGGGCGCCGGCTGTTCCCCTGCCGCAGAAGAGGGTGACGCGGTCGGCCTCGTCGATCATGCGGGCCAGTGCGTCGATCTCCGCGTCACCGGGGCGGACCGTCGGGCGCGTGGTGACCAGGGCCTGTGCGACTGGCTGCTCCGGGGCCGGCTGTGACGCGATGTCCCCGGGGAGCGCGACGACGCTCACCCCGCTGAGCCCGATGGCGTGCTGGATCGCCGTCTGGAGGATGCGCGGCATCTGCTTGGGGCTGGAGATCAGCTCGCTGTAGTGGCTGCACTCGCTGAACAGCCGATCCGGATGTGTCTCCTGGAAGTAGCCGAGGCCGATCTCGGATGACGGGATGTGAGAGGCGAGGGCCAGCACGGGGGCGCTCGACCGATGGGCGTCGTAGAGGCCGTTGATGAGGTGCAGGTTCCCGGGTCCGCAGGAGCCGGCGCAGGCGGCGAGCCGTTCGGTGATCTGTGCCTCGGCTCCGGCGGCGAAGGCGGCTGTCTCCTCGTGGCGCACCTGGATCCACTCGATGCCGGGGGTCCGCCGGATGGCGTCGACGACAGGGTTGAGGCTGTCGCCGACGACTCCGTACAGCCGCCGCACACCGGCGCGGACGAGCGTGTCGACAAACTGTTCTGCGACGTTCTGCTTGGCCATGGGTCCATCTATCCCACGGCCTCCGCACTCACGCCTCCCAGACCGCGCAGGCCGTACGGTCGTCGGCGTAACCCTTCACTCTCAGTTGGGTGTCCGCGAGGTAGGCGGCGAGGCCGGGCGGCTCCGGCGCGGACCAGCGCTGGGCGAGGCGGTCGGCGAGCGCCGGTTCCCCGCGTAGCGGATCGGCGAGACCGGCGCTGCACAGCAGCAGGGTGTCGCCGGGGCGGGCCACGGAGGCGCGGAATCGGAAGGGCTCGGCGGGCGGGGGCACGGGTGCGTCGATATGCGGTGCCGGTGGTGTGGAGATGCCGAGGTCCATGGTGAGCCGGTCGCCCTCGGGGGTCTCCGATGGCGGGCACGTCGGGGAGGCTGCGGGCCGCGGTGGCGGTTGGGGCGGTGTCGAGGGTGGTGAGCCGTAGCCGACCACGGGCTCCCCGGGCGTGGCGGCGGCCTCGGGCGCACGTGGGTCGAGGTCCTGCCAGGCACCGTCCCGCAGCCGGAAGAGGCCGCCACGGCCGACTCCGAAGAACACCCGGGTACGGCAGTCGGGGTCAGCGGACAGCAGCAGACAGCGCAGACCCGCGGTGTACTCCTCCGGGGACACGCCGAGTTCACCGGCGCGGCCGCGTAGCTTGCCGAGGGAGCGGTCGGTGAGCCGGTGCAGTCCTGACTTGAGGTCACCCCGGCGGCCGGCGCGGATGTCGTCGGCCAGACGGGCATGGCTGCGGCCGACGGCCGTCCCGATCCAGCGCGATAGGTCCGCCGCGGCGAGATGCGTCCGCTCACCAGCCCGGGTGCCGGTGGCCACAGCCACCAGCACCAGGGCTTCCTCGCCGCTGCCGAAGCGCGCGGTCAGCAGGACATCGCGCCGGGGTTCGCCGCGGAAGCGCGCGGAGTCGCCTCGTACGGACGCGGCGCGCAGCGTATACGTACCGTAGGAGGCGCCGTCGAGCACGGTGTCGGCCACGAGGGCGTCGAGTTCGTGGGGGTCGGCGGGTGGCAGGGCGGTGGGCTCGGGGTTGTAGGTGGGCGGGCCGTCACCCACATGGCCGACCGAGAGGCGGCGGGTTGGGCGGGATGCGTTGCCACGGGGGTCGGGTATGCCGCCGGTCGGGATCCCGTCTTCGGCTCCTGTGGCGACGGGGTGCCGTTCCGGTGGCTCGAGGGTGCCGGACGGTTCGCCGGGTGGGGACTCCCAGGGAGCGCGGGCGCCGGGCAGCAGCGAGTCCCACCAGGCGCCGGGGCGCGCCGCACGGGGCGAAGTCGGAGGCGTGGAATCGGGCACGGGTAACGACGATGGTTCGGGGGCCGGTGCCGTTCCGGATGCCGGGCGCACTGGCGTCCGGCCGAGGCCCAAGGGCGCCGTGGAGCCGGGTTCGGGACCGACCGTGTCCACCGCGGACGCGTACCGGTCGTCAACCGTGTCCCCCGCCGAGGGTCCGGGGCCGGTGTCCGGAGCGGACGCGTCGTACAACCGATGCCACCAGTCGTCAGCGAAGGCGGGGCTCTCCCCCTGCTCATTCATGGCCTTATTGTCCCCGCGAGGGCGGGGCGCGGGTGGGCCAACGGGAGAATTTGTCAGAATAAGTGAAGGAACGGGTGTGCGAATAGGCGTACCTGGCAACCCGTCATGGAAGCGCCGGCGTGACTTCCTCCCTGAAGCGGCGCAGGGCCCGTCGGCGTGTCGGCGTGTCGATGGAGAGCGGAGGCCCCGTGAGCTTCAAGCCGGGTCGGCGATGCCGGGGATGATGTACGCGTCAAAGGGCGAGGGGACAAGGGGAATGGACAGGTCCGGGGAGGGGTCTGGGTGCTGGGAGCGATAGGAATCGACGCGAGGCAGGAGTCCGCGTATCGCGCGCTGGTGGCGCTCGGCGCGGCCGAAGTCACCGATCTGGCACACCGGCTGGCGCTGCCCGAAGGGGACACCGAGAGCACTCTGCGCCGATTGGAACGGCAGGGTCTCGCCGCGCAGTCGTCGGCCGGTGCGGGCCGCTGGGTGGCGGCGCCGCCCGCGGCGGCCCTGGGGGCGCTGCTCACCCGGCAGCGGCAGGAGCTCGAACAGGCGGAACTCGCTGCGACGCTGCTCGCCAAGGCGTACCGCACAGAGGCCGCGGAGCCGGCCGTACACGATCTGATCGAGGTGGTGACGGGGGCGAGCGCGGTGGCGCATCGTTTCCGCCAGCTCCAGTCGGGGGCCGCCACCGAGGTGTGCGCGCTGGTCACCGGCCAGCCGGTCGCGGTGACAGGAACGGACAACGAGGAAGCGGAGGTACGCGCCGCGCGGCGCGGCGTCGCGTACCGGGTGGTGATCGAGCGTGATGTGCTTGCCCGGCCCGCCAGGCTGACCGAGCTGACCGCCGCGCTGGGCCGCGCGGAGCAAGTGCGCGTCGCGGACCGGGTTCCGACCAAACTGGTGATCGCGGACCGAGCACTGGCCATGGTGCCGCTCGCGGAACGAGGAGCTGAGACCGCGGCGCTCGTGGTGCATACGAGCGGGCTGCTGGAGTCGCTGCTGGGCTTGTTCGAGACGGTGTGGCGGGAGGCCATGCCCTTGCGGCTCGGTGTCCACGCCCAGGTGACGGAGGGCCAGTCACCGGGACCTGACGCCCTGGACCTGGGGATACTCTCGCTGCTGCTGGCGGGGATGACGGACGCGAGCGTGGCGAAGCAGCTGGATCTGGGGCTGCGTACGGTGCAGCGGCGGGTGAGCGGGCTGATGGAGCTGGCGGGGGTGACGACCCGTCTGCAACTGGGGTGGCACGCGTACGAGAAGGGCTGGGTCGCACGCGAACCGAACGCGGAACCAGCACCGGCACCGGGACCGGGCTGGGCGTCGGACTCGGGATCGGCGCCGCGGACAGGCTGACGCCGCGCCCCCACGACCTGCGGCGGCGGCGCCGATCCGGCACCCTTGGCTGATGGTGGCATGGCAGCTCGTCCTGGTCGGCATGGTGATGCTGCTAGGCCTGTTCGGGGTGCTGGTGCCGGGGGTTCCGGGCAGCTGGCTCGTCTGGTCCGGGGTGCTCTGGTGGTCGGCGCAGGAGCGGTCGGCGTCGGCCTGGTGGCTGCTGGTCGGGTCCACGGCGCTCCTGCTGGTCACCCAGATGGTGGTCTGGCAGCTGGGCCCACGCAGGATGCGGGGCGTGGGCATCACCCCCCGGATGGCGGTGTTCGCGGGCGCAGGAGCGCTGGTCGGTTTCGTGGTGGTCCCGGTCGTGGGCGCGGTGGCGGGCTTTGTCGGCGGGGTCTACGGCTCCGAGCGGCTGCGACTCGGCGGGCACGGCGAGGCGATGACCTCGACGCGCACGGTGATGCGCGCGGCGGGGACGAGTGTGCTCGTGGAGTTGCTCGGGTGTCTGCTGATCGTCGCCGCCTGGGTGTGCGTGGTGGTCGCGAGCTGAACCCGTCGGGCCGAGGCCATGACGCAGCGCCGGAAACCAGCCGGACTCCGCAGCGGCGCGTGGAACGAGACCGGCCCTGAGGCCGGGGCGGTTGGCCGGCCGGTCACCGGACCACGGTAGGGGCAGGGCCGCGGCAGAGGTCTCGCGACCCCGCCCCTACCGACTCAGCGCACGTAGCCCCGCTTGGCCTGCATGTTCGCGCGGCCCTCCGCACCCTTCATCTTCCAGTCGCGGCGGAGCTCCGCCCGCAGCCGCGCATCGGTCTTGGCGACGATGCGCTGGTTCTCCCGCAGGAGCTTGCGGTAACTCTCCAAGCGGCGCTGCGGCAGCCGCCCGTCCTCGATCGCGACCAGTACGGCGCACCCCGGCTCCACTTCGTGGGCGCAGTCGTGGAAGCGGCACCCTTCGGCCAGGTCCTCGATCTCGGAGAAGGTCTGCCCGATGCCCGTACCGGTGTCCCAGAGCCCGACGCCCCGCAGCCCCGGCGTGTCGATGAGTACACCCCCGCCGGGCAGTGCGAGGAGGTTGCGGGTGGTCGTGGTGTGGCGGCCTTTGCCGTCCACGTCACGGGCCGCCTGTACCGCCATGACGTCCTCGCCGGTGAGTACGTTCGCCAGAGTGGACTTGCCGGCGCCCGAGACACCGAGCAGCACGCTCGTACCGCTGGCAACGACAGCCGAGAGCACATCCACCCCCTCGCCGGTCAGCGCGCTGGCGGACAGCACGGTCACGCCCGGAGCGGTGCTCTCGACATCGGCCACCAGATACGAACGGGTGGTCTCGTCCGGGACCAGGTCCGCCTTGGTCAGTACGACGACCGGCTCGGCGCCGCTCTCCCAGACCAGGGAGAGAAATCGCTCGATCCGCCCGAGATCGAGCTCGACGGCGAGCGATACGGCGATGATCGCGTGGTCGATGTTGGCGGCGAGGATCTGGCCCTCGGAGCGCCCGGAGGACGTGGAGCGCACGAGTGCTGTGCGCCGTGGCAGATACGCGCGTACGTAGCGCGGCGTACCGTCCGCGTCCAGCACGGCCCAGTCGCCCGTGCAGATCACCCGTAGCGGGTCGTGCGGGGTCACGAAGGCGGTGTCGGCCCGGACGACTCCGTGCGGGGTGATGACATCGCACTGCCCGCGGTCGACACGTACGACCCGGCCGGGCACCAGGCCCTGTGCGAGGTGGGGACCGAACTCCGCGGCCCAGGCCGCATCCCAACCGTAGGGAGCGAGGGCGTGCGCGGCCTCAGAAGTGATGGTGTCGTCGAACGAGTCGAACGAAGCGTGGAACAAGGGGAAACCCTTCGAAGGGTGGCCCCGGCGAGTTGCGCGCTCGGCGCGCTGAGGTGCGTCTGTGTCAGCCGGAGGCCACAGGGGCGGAAACGATGATGAACTCCTGTGTGCGGGCAGCGCCCGTCAGCGTGACAGTCATCACTGTCCTCACCTCCTGATTCCTCAACGAACCGACCTGTCCGAACAGCGGCGGCGCGATGCCGCGCTCCGGACAGCTGGAACCATAGCCCGCCGCCTCACCCGGCACCAGCGCATTTCGCGGGCCTACTCATCCGTCCCGGTCGCGCAGGACGAAGGTCGCCCGCTGGAGGGTGAGACCGTAGCCCTGATGCGCCTCCGTGATCACATACGCGTCCATCACCTTGCCCACGCGGGGATCCCAGAACCGGCGCGCTGACTGGTTGAACGCGATGTCGCCGTGGTCCGCGATCCACGCGGGCGCCTGGCGATAAGCCCGGCGCAGATCCGGGCGCTCCAGGATGTCCTGCTCCAGTTGCCTCAACCGCGGGTTGTCGGGCAGTTGCTGGAGGACCGCGGCGAAGTAGGCGAGCGTCGGCATGAGCCAGTCCTCGAACCAGGCGTCCCGGTCGCCGGCGCCGAGGATCAGGTAGGAATCAGGGTGGAACAGGGTGTAGCGCATCGCGTTACGGAACGGGTGGGCGCTGACGTGCGGCCGTACCGGCCCGAAGATGTCCCGGTAGGTCCGGTTGTAGATCACGACGTCGACGCACTCCGTGTGGGCCATCGACAGGTGTTCGATGCCGTCGATCAGCTCCTGGTAGAGCGCCATGTCCGGCCTGCGGCGAAGCTCGCTCGCCGGCGGTGGGGGCGGGACCTTCCCCGTCAGCACATACAGGTCGTTGCGGTTCTCCCCGCTCAGGTGCAGTGCCTCGACGAGACGCTCCACCTCGTGCGTCTCCAGCCGGTAGGCACGGGCCATCCAGTTCCGCAGCGACTTCGCGGAGATGCCCAGCCTGTCCGCCAGTTCCTTCCAGGTGATTCCCTCGGCCTTGAGCAGCCGCCTCAGCAGCGCGACGATGAGAGCGTTCTGCCCGGGCGGCTCCCCGGCCGCCGGGGCTTCTTGCCCGGGGAGCGGCGCGGTCCGGCCGCCGTTGCCCGTCAGGAGGGCGAGGGAACGGCGGTCATCGGCGCCCATCTCCAGCGCGTCGGCGAGCCGCTCGGCCTGCGCCTCCGGAAGCCGGTACGCGTGCCGCAACCAGTACCGGAGCGAGTTCGGCGCGATGCCTATCTCGCTGGCGAGCCGACGCAGGGTCAGGCCCCTCGCCTTCGCCAGTCGGCCGACGAACTGCGCCACCATGGCGTTGCACGCCTCAGGCCCGGCCCGCACCGCTGCTTCCACATCCGGCCTCGACGTACGGGGCACCGCTCGATGCCTCCCCCCTGTGCCAACGTCACCTCAGCAGGATCACGGCCCGGTTCCCACCCGGTTTCGCCGCACCTGCCCTCGAACACTTTACTGACGTATCTGCGCAGGTCGCAGAATCCGAACCACCGTGGGAGGGAAGCCCACAGCAGAATTCGGGGAAACGGCAACGCCGAAGTCCCGGCACCGGTGCCCGGCAGCGGATCCCGGACGTCCGCCGAGGAGCGGCGGGCGGCTGCGGTGGCGAGGGCGCTGATTGTGTTGAAAGGTGTGAAGGAGTGGATACCTGCGCGGGGGTGCCCGGATTTGAGGTGAGCGGCCTTGGCGACCACACCGCGTGGGCTTCAGGGCACGCCCTGCTGGGTGAGCCTGCGGACCCAGGACATCAGCGCCGCACAGGCGTTCTACGGATCTGTGTTCGGCTGGGAGTTCACGCCCGGTGTGGAGGGGCAGGGGGTGTACGTCGTCGCGCTGGCGAACGGCCTGCCGGTGGCCGGACTGGTGGAGTCGACGCGGACCATGGGCGTGAAGCTGCCCGCGGTCTGGACCGCTCACTTCGCCGCTGACAGTGCGGATGCCGTGGCCGCGAGGATCAGGGAGCGGGGCGGCACGGTGGCGGTGGGGCCGATCGCGTTCGGCAGGGGGCGCAGTGTCTGGGCGGCGGATCCCGGCGACGCACTGTTCTGCGTGTGGGAGGGGCATGTCGACTCGGGTTGGCACGCCGGGCGCCGGATGAACGCCGTGGCGTGGCTGGAGCTGCGTACCAGGGACCCGTTCGCTGCCGCCCTGTTCTACGGCGAGGTGTTCGAATGGGACTCATGGGCGCCGGACCGCATCGATGTGCGGTACGAACACGACCGGGTGATGCTGCGCGCTGACGGCCAGACCGTGGCCGGGATCTACGGCAGCGGTGCGACACAGGCGCAGGATCCGGTGGTCCGTCCGCAGTGGCATGTGTACTTCTGCCGTTCCGATGTCGACGCCGCGGCCGAGCGGGCGGGCGCCGAGGGCGGCACGGTGGTCTCCGCGCCCGAGGACACACCGCTCGGCAGGACCGCGACGGTGAGGGACCCCGAGGGGGGCCTGTTCCATCTCACCTCCGGGGAGCGGCAGACACCGGACTAGGGTCTGTTGCGAAAGTGGATCAGGAGTCGTGGTCTGCTCGGGCGGCCGTCTGGTCTGACCAGCCGCGCGACAGGGTGAGGCGGCCGGATCGGAGCGCGTCGCGCTGTTCGGTCACCCATTGCTCAACCTGATCTACGGATTCCGCGACGGGTCGGTCCGTGGTGTTGAGCAGGTGGGTGGACCATCGCCGGTCCTCGGCAGTCCACCCGGTCCAGCGGTGCCAAGCCATCTCGGGCCAGCTGTTGTCGATGATGACGTCGGGCCGGTATCGGGGATCCTGGGCGTGCTTGCGGTGCCAGGCGGCCCAGCCGAGGAAGGCGTCAACCGCCGGAGCGTCCCATCGGCCCGAGTCGCGCATGGTGAGCCTGTCGCGCCGGAGTTCGTCGGACACGTCGACCAGACACACCGCGATTCCGTCCAGCAACGGGGCGGAGGGGCTGGCCAGGACCTCTCCCAGCGGGGACTGCCCGGTCAGTAGGAGGTCGACTCCACGGTCCTGGTACTCCAGCGCACGACGCACCCACATCTCGGTCATGCGGTTACGCCACCAGCGATCGGCTCCTTCCGGTACGCCGAGCTCGTCGAAGTCGTGCACGGCGAGCCGCCCCAGCCGCTCGCCCATGGAGTAAGCGAGCGTGGTCTTGCCCGAACAGCTGGAGCCGGTCAGTTTGAGCAGCATCTCACCAGGGTGGCAGGTCAGTGGTGGTGTCCTCGAAAGGTTTTTCCCGGGACTTTCCGCCCCCCGCTCCGCTAGTCACAGCCACTCGTTGATGGCAGCGACCAGTGCGGTCGCTTCGTAGCGGACGGCCAGCTTGTCGTATCTCGTCGCCACCGCACGGTGCCTCTTCAGCCGATTGATCCCGCACTCCACCGCGTGTCGCTCGCGATAGTCGACCTTGTCGAACTTTGGCGGTCGGCCGCCACGGGAGCCGAGCTTCTTGCGGTTGCGGACCTGGTCGGCTTTCTCCGGGATCGTGCAGCCGATGCCACGTCTGCGCAGGTAAGCGCGGTTCGCTCGAGAGCCATAAGCCTTATCGGCCCGCACCTTGTCCGGCCGGGTGCGCGGCCGGCCCAGACCCATCCGAGGCACCCGGATGGCCTCCAGCACCGGCTGGAACTGCGGGCTGTCATGCCGGTGCCCGGCGGTGACGATGAGCGAGAGCGGCTTCTGACCCTGCTCTACCGCCAGGTGCAACTTGGTGGTCAGCCCGCCGCGTGAACGCCCGAGGCCGTGGTCGTCGGGCTCGGTGTCGACGCCGCCGGGAGACTCCTTTTGCTCTGCCCCTTTTTACGCGCCCCGGCGGCGTGCTGGTGCGCCCGGGCGATGGTGGAGTCCACGCTGACGTCCCATGTGATGAGGCCCTTCGCATCGGCTTCGGCCTGGAGCTGCTCGAAGATCCGCTTCCAGGTGCCGTTGCGCTGCCAGCGGCGGAACAGGTCGTAGGCCCGGTCCCACGGCCCATACCGTTCCGGAACGTCCCGCCACGGCGCACCGGTCCTGGTCCGCCAGCGTATGCCGTCGATCAACTGCCGACGCGTCCACGTCGGCGGCCGCCCCGGCTTCTTGCCCAGCGGCAGCAACGGCTCCAACCGAGCCCACTGGCCATTCGTCAGATCTCCGCGCCCCACGGCGCTTGATCATCCACGACCTTGATCAACTTTCGCAACAGGCCCTAGTGTCCTGAGTCGAAGATTCGTCGTTGGTCTGGTGTGAGTCGTCCTGGACCGAAGATCCCGCCTGTTGTGCTGTCTGATGCCGAGCGGGAGA
>NZ_JBHXFA010000049.1:0-44082 GCF_042724175.1 Streptomyces sp. NPDC127084 | reverse complement strand
ATGGACGGGGTATCAACTAATCTGGCGTTGATTTTTGGCACGCTGTTGAGTTCTCAAGGAACGGACGCTTCCTTCGTACTCACCCGCAGAACATTCTCTGAGGCTTTCCTCCGGGCGCTTCCCTTCGGTGTTTCCAGCTTAGCAGATCCGTTTTCCGTTTCTGCCACCCGCTGGAGCGGGCCGCCTTCCTGTTCTTTCGCTTTCGCGATTTCCCTTTCCGGCGTTCAAAACCATATCAGCCTTTTCCCCGGCCTTTGACCATCCACACTCATCAGTAAGCGGGCGCACCAAAGTACGACCTGCTTCAGATCAGTGGTTTCGATCATCGAGGATCAAGCTTCAAAGGTGCTGCCGACCGACGGGCTCGTAGTGGCGCTCGCGGCCAGGCAGATCTACGACAGTACATGCCGCCCGAGGGTGAGGCAAATCGACCTGCGACGTGCGATCGGTACCGTCAACTACCGGCGCTCAGGCGGAACCTGAACTTCCGGTGGCATACGCTCGGAGGCAGCACGCGTCCACCTTGGGAGGCCCCCATGACAGTCGTGACGTCGCCGCTACCCGGCCGGGCGATCGGCCTGGCCGCCGTGCCCGATCCGGTGTTCTCCGGAGCGATGGTCGGTCCTGGAATGGCGATCGATCCCCCGCGTGAGCTTTCCGAGGTCGTGTCCCCCGTGGACGGCATCGTCGTATCCCTTCACCCACACGCGTTCGTCGTCGTGGACCCTGAAGGGCACGGAGTGCTGATCCATCTGGGCATCGACACCGTGCAGCTCAACGGAGCGGGCTTCGAGCTCCTCATCAACAAGGGCGACACGGTGGCCCGGGGCCAGGCGGTCATCCGCTGGAACCCGCAGGCGGTCGAACAGGCCGGCAAGTCGCCCATCTGCCCCGTGGTGGCGCTTGAGGGTGCCGCCGGGTCCCTGGACGGGCTCCGCGAGGATGGGGACGTGAAGATCGGCGACGAATTGTTCAGCTGGAGCTGAGATGGAGACAACGCTGCGGGGACTCGGCGTGAGCCACGGGGTGGCCATCGGGCAGGTGCGGCATATGGGGACAGCCGTGCTGGAGCCGCCGGCGAAGCAGATTCCGGTGGCGGAGGCGCAGCGCGAGCAGGGGCGGGCTCGTCAGGCCGTCAGGGCGGTGGCTGCCGACCTCAACGCGCGTGGGCATCTGGCCGGGGGCGAGGCTCAGCACGTGCTTGAGGCACAGGCGCTGATGGCGCAGGACCCCGAGCTGATGGCCGATGTGGAACGCCGGATCGCGGTCGGCAGTACGGCCGAGCGGGCGGTGTACGACGCGCTCGCCGCCTACCGGGCCCTGCTCGCCGGGGCCGGGGAGTATCTGGCCGGACGGGTGGCTGACCTCGATGACGTGCGCAACCGGATCGTGGCGCGACTGCTGGGTGTGCCCATGCCGGGGGTGCCGGACAGTGACGAACCGTATGTGCTGATCGCGCGGGATCTCGCGCCGGCTGACACGGCGCTGCTCGATCCCGGTCTGGTGCTGGGGTTCGTCACCGAGGAAGGCGGTCCGACGAGTCACAGCGCGATTCTGGCGCGAGCACTCGGGGTGCCGGCGGTGGTGGCGCTGCCTGGGGCCTGTGAGTTGGGAGAGGGCACGGTCATCGCGGTCGACGGCAGCACGGGCGAGGTCTTCGTGGAGCCCGGTGCCGACGAGCGTGCGGAGCTGGCACGGGTGGCGGCCGAGCGCAAAGCGGCGCTGGGGGCGGCGTCAGGCCCGGGTGCGACCTCCGACGGGCACAAGGTGCCGCTGCTGGCCAATATCGGCGGACCGGCCGATGTGCCGGCGGCTGTCGCGGCCGGGGCCGAGGGCGTCGGTCTGTTCCGGACGGAGTTCCTGTTCCTGGACGACAGCACCGAGGCGCCGTCGGAGGCGAGGCAGGTCGAGGCGTACCGCCAGGTGTTGGAGGCGTTCCCCGAGCGCCGGGTGGTCGTGCGGGTGCTGGATGCCGGCGCGGACAAGCCGCTCGACTTCCTGACGCCGTCCGATGAACCGAATCCGGCGCTGGGCGTGCGCGGGCTGCGCGCGCTGCTTGATCACCCCGAGGTGCTGCGGACGCAGCTGAGGGCGCTGTCCAAGGCTGCCGAGGGACTGCCGGTGTACCTGGAGGTCATGGCGCCGATGGTGGCGGACCGTGCCGATGCGCGGGCGTTCGCGCGGGCGTGCCGTGAGGCGGGGTTGGAGGCGAAGTACGGCGTGATGGTCGAGATCCCGTCGGCTGCCTTGCGGGCGCGGTCGGTGCTCAGGGAAGTGGAGTTCCTGTCCTTGGGTACCAACGACCTGGCGCAGTACACGTTCGCCGCTGACCGGCAGGTGGGTGCGGTGTCGCGGCTCCAGGACCCGTGGCAGCCCGCGCTGCTCGACCTGGTCTCGGTCGCGGCGGAGGCGGCCCGGGCCGAGGGCAAGAGCTGCGGGGTGTGTGGTGAGGCGGCGTCGGATCCGCTGCTCGCGTGTGTGCTCACGGGTCTGGGTGTCTCCTCTCTGTCGATGGGCGCGGCGTCGATCCCCTATGTGCGTGCGGCGCTGGCGAAGTACACGCTGGCGCAGTGTGAGCGTGCGGCGGCGGCGGCCAGGGCTGCGGATGGTGCCGATGAGGCCCGGGCGGCGGCTCAGGGAGTGCTGTCCGGGGAGTAGCCGGGCTGTCCTGCGGTGGCCAGGGGCCTCCCGTGCCAGTCGGCGGAGAGCCCCTGGGTGTCGTTGCCTCTCCGCCTCAGTCGTGTGGGCTGCTGCCTGGCGGGTCGCCGAGGTCGAAGCCTGCGCGGTACTCGGCTCCCGGATCCGGGGAGATCGGCTCCCCCGTGTGGGCGTCCGTGCAGTAGGCGCTGAAGACCTCGCTTGCGGTCAGCGGGAGCAGTTCGCCGCTCCGGAGTCGCCAGCCCTGCAGCTGGTCAGGGGCGTCGTCGGTGCAGGTCCGCAGTACCACTCCGCCGGGTCCTTCGAGTGCGAGGCCCGCGGCGAGTACGGCGACGAACTCCGCTCCTTGGGAGGAGTCGAATACGGCCGTACTCGCACGTTCGGTCAAGGCGTCGAGGGCTGCCACGAGTTGTTCGCCGTCGACGGGCACACTGCACACCAGGTGGTGCGCTCCGGGGCCCGCGTACTCGAGGACTCTCAGCAGCAGCTCGGAGGCCTGGTCGAAGGCGGCGCGTCCGATGTCCTCGCCGCAGCTCGCGCAGGCTCCCAGGTCGTTCAGCAGGGAGGTCGCGTACTCCCAGGTGGCCTGCCGGGCGGAGTGGTTGATGAGCAGGGGCACGAGGTGGTCGATGGACTGTCCGGTGTAGGCGATGGTGGGTCCCATGGCGGCGACCTCCGCCGTGAAGCGGCTGCGGCTGGCGGAGCTGTCCGGGTCGAGGCCGCTCTCGGTGCAGTAGTGGGCGAACTCCTCCGGGTCGAAGAGTGCCACGGAGGTGTGGCCGCCCTGCTGGGAGAGTGCTCTGAGCAGGCCTTCGACGTGGTGCAGATAGTCGGGATGGTCGGCGAAGGTGAAACTGCGGTAGCGGCGCATGGCGGTGAAGTCCCGCTCGTCCACGAGCAGGCCGACGGTGGCCGGCACGTCGCGCCGCAGTGCGTGGCGCGGCGACCGCGGTGAGCGCGGTTTGGTCGTGTGGCGGCTGCGGCGCTTCTGGGTCCGGTGATGTCCGGTGCTGGGCATGGTTCCCCCTGGTCCCCGTGAGATCCGTTGATCAGTGCTCACTCACCGTAATCGCGAGCACTGACAAACGGGGTGGGACCGGGCCGAACCCGTGGTCAGGCGCGGGTGCGGGCCAGTTCCTCGTAGAACCGGAGGAGGTCGATGTCGTCGACTGAGCCGGGGTTGACCGCCTTGGCGAGGGGTGTGCCCTGGAGGAGGCGCTTGACGGGGACTTCGATCCGCTTGCCGGTGAGGGTGTGCGGGATGGCGGGGACTTCGATGATGTCGTCGGGGACGTGGCGCGGGGAGAGCTGTTCGCGGATGGTGCGCTTGACGCGCTCGCGCAGGTCGTCGTCCAGGGCGGCGCCGGGGGCGAGATGGACGAATAGCGGCATCCAGTAGCCGCCGTTCGGTTCTTCGAGGCCGATCACGAGGGACTCGCGGATCTCGGGGAGGCGTTCGACGGCTTCGTAGATGTCGGCGGAGCCCATGCGGACGCCCTGGCGGTTGAGGGTGGAGTCGGAGCGGCCGTGGATGACGACAGAGCCGTGCTCGGTGATGGTGATCCAGTCGCCGTGGCGCCAGACACCGGGGTACATCTCGAAGTAGCTGTCGCGGTACCGGCTGCCGTCCGGGTCGTTCCAGAAGTGGATCGGCATGGAGGGCATGGGGCTGGTGACGACGAGCTCGCCGACTTCGCCGGTGAGGGGTTTGCCCTGCGGGTCCCAGGACTGGAGGTCGGTGCCGAGGCAGGCGGCCTGGAGTTCGCCGATGTGGACGGGGAGGGTGGGTACGGCTCCGGCGAAGCAGCTGCACACGTCGGTGCCGCCGCTGACGGAGGCGATCCACAGGTCTTCGCGGACTTCGTCGTGGAGCCAGCGGAAGCCGTCGGGGGGCAGGGGGGAGCCGGTGGTGGCGACGCACTGGACGCGGGAGAGGTCGTGGTCGCGTCCCGGGTGTACCCCGGCCTTGCGGCAGGCCATCACATAGGCGGCCGATGTGCCGAAGAGGGTGGCGCCGGTGCGTTCGGCGATGCCCCACTGGGCGCCGGTGTCGGGGTAGCCGGGGCTGCCGTCGTACAGGATGACGGTGGTGCCGGTGAGCAGGCCGGAGACGAGGAAGTTCCACATCATCCAGCCGGTGGAGGTGTACCAGAAGAAGCGGTCTTCGGGGCCGAGGTCGCAGTGCAGGCCGAGCTGCTTGAAGTGTTCGAGCAGGATGCCGCCCTGGGACTGGACGATGGCCTTGGGGAGGCCGGTGGTCCCGGAGGAGTAGAGGACCCACAGGGGATGGTCGAACGGGACCTGCTCGAAGACCGGTTCGGCTGGTTCGCCGGCTTCGGCGTCTGTGGAGACCAGGTCAGCCCAGGACAGGGCGCCTTCGGGGGCGGGGCTGCCGAGCAGGGGGATGTGGACGACGGCGCGCAGGGTGGGAAGTTCGCGGCGCAGTTCGGCGACGGTGTCGCGGCGGTCGTGTTCCTTGCCGCCGTAGCGGTAGCCGTCGACGGTGAACAGGACGACGGGCTCGACCTGCTGGAAGCGGTCCAGGACGCTGCGGGCGCCGAAGTCGGGAGCGCAGGAGGTCCAGACCGCGCCGACGGCGGCGGTGGCGAGTAGCGCTGCCACCGCCTGCGGGATGTTGGGCAGATAGCCGCTGACGCGATCGCCCGGCCGTACGCCGAGGGCGCGCAGTTCCGCGGCGAGCGCGCCGACCTGGCGGCGCAGCTCGGACCAGCTGGTCGGGGACGTTTCCTGGGTCTCGTCCACATGGATCAGCGCCGGTTCATGGGCGCGGGCGGGGTCTTCGGCGGCGCGCAGCGCGTGCTCGGCGTAGTTGAGGGTGGCACCGGTGAACCACTGGGCGCCCGGCATGGAGCGGTCGCCGAGAGCCTGCTCGTACGGGGTGGAGAACCGTACGTCGAACCAGTCCGCGACCGCCCGCCAGAAGGTCTCCAGTTCGTCGACGGACCAGCGGTGCAGTGCCGCGTAGCCGCCGTCGGCCGGGGCTCCGTACCGCTCCGCGGCCCAGGCCTGGAACCGGGTGATCCGGGCTGCGGCGACGCGGTCGGCGTCGGGCTGCCAGAGCGGGGCAGGGCTTGCGGTCATGGGGCGGCTCCCGGCGGCTGTGTCTGTCGTGCGTGTACGCGTGGTGGGCGTGTCTCCCGCGCACGGGCATGGGTGTGCGCGTGACGCGGCTGGTTCTGACAGGGACGATGCCATGTGATCGTCTTCCGCACCAGGGTCCCCCGACTTTGGCGGGCCTGTGGCGGACGGGGGCGTGGTGCGCTCCCGGCGTGCCGCCGGCGTGCTCCCGACGTGGGTGAACGGGAGTTGAACCTGCCTCGCCGGTGCCCTGGCGGATGGCAGGGTGACGCGCATGGACGGTCGGGAGCTGGTGCGCTCTGTGAAGGTGTTCGGCGCGGTGCGGGGTCTGCGGGCGGTGCGTTCGGCGTGGCGCCGCAGACGTACGGACGCGTGGGGTCTGCCGCCCCGGGGTGCCGAGCGGGCGCGGGTGCCGGGCATGGGCGTCGGTGCGGAGCCGCTGCCGGGCGGCGGGGTGGTGCGGTTCGCGCGCTCTCGGCTGAGGGTGCGGGTGGCGGTGGACGGCAGTGTGTTCTGGGGCTGGGACGGCGCGGAGCCGGAGCCCTCGTACGCGTTGGCAGGTACTCCGCCGGCCGCGGATCCGCGCGCCGAGCTGGAGCCGGACAAGGACGGCGGCTGGCGGGTCGTTTCGCAGCGGGTGACCGTGGCGGTGTCGCGCCAAGGGGCGGTCGAGGTCCGCACTCCGGGTGGCGTGGTGCTGCGCAGGGAGCTGCCGCCGCGCTGGTGGGAGCCGGTGGCGGGGGGCCCGGCGCGCTGGTCGCAGCGCGCCGAGGTGTGCGCGGACGCGCGGTTCTTCGGTCTTGGCGGGCGGGCGTCGGGGCCGCGGCTGCGGGACGGTACGTACCGGTTGTGGAACACGGATCCCGGGGGCGGTTTCGGGCCGGGTGACGATCCGCTCTACATCACGATGCCGGTGCAGATGGTGGTGGCGGACGCGGGCGCGCATCTGGCGTTCTACGACACCACGTGGGACGGCGGCGTCGTGCTGCGGGAGGGCGAAGAGGGAGCGGGATCGGGACACGACCGGCCGGGCACGGTGGAGGTCCGGGCGAGTGGCGGTCCACTGCGCTGCTGGGTGGTGGTGGGGACGCCGCCGCGTCTGCTGCGCACCTGGACGGGGCTCACGGGCGCGCCCGTACTGCCCCCGTCGTGGGCGCTCGGTCCGCAGCACGCCCGCTGGGGCTTCGGCAGTGAGCGGGAGGTGCGCCGGGTGGTGGCGGGCTACCGGGAGCGCGGGCTGCCGCTGTCCGCGCTGCATCTCGACATCGACCACTTCGACGGCCACCGCGTCTTCACCGTGGACAGCGAGCGTTTCCCGGATCTGCCGGGTCTCGCGCGTGACCTGGACGGGGAGGGGGTGAGGCTGGTGTCGATCGTCGATCCCGCGGTCAAGGCGGAGCCGGGGAACGCGGTGTACGACAGCGGTTCCGCGGCTGACGCCTTCGTACGGGACGCCCGGGGCAGGCGGGTGCGCGGTGTGGTGTGGCCGGGTGAGTGCGTGTATCCGGACTTCACGGAGCCGCGGGTGCGCGCATGGTGGGGCGGGCTTTACGCGGAACGTCTGGCGCAGGGCTTCGCGGGGGTGTGGCATGACATGAACGAGCCCGTGTCCTTCGCGGCCTTCGGCGATACGACGTTGCCCCGTTCGGCCCGGCACGCGTTGGAGGGGCGGGGAGGCGACCACCGCGAGGCCCACAATGTGTACGGGCTGGCGATGGCGCGGGCGGGCTACGAGGGACTGCGGCGGCTGCGGCCAGATGAGCGGCCGTTTCTGTTCTCGCGCTCCGGCTGGGTGGGGATGCAGCGATACGGCGGTACATGGTCCGGGGATGTGTCGACCGGCTGGCCGGGGCTACGGGCGTCGCTGTCCCTGGTGATCGGACTGGGTCTGTGCGGGGTGCCGTATTCGGGTCCTGATGTGGGCGGTTTCGACGGGAGCCCGTCGGCTGAGCTGTATCTGCGCTGGTTTCAGCTGGGTGCGTATCTTCCGTTGTTCCGAACGCACGCGGCGATCGACGCGGGCCGCAGGGAGCCGTGGGAGTTCGGTCCTGAGGTGCTGAGCCATGCGAGGGCGGCGCTGCTGGAACGGGAGCGGCTGCACCCGTATTTCGTCACCCTGGCGCAGCTGGCCCGGCTGACCGGCGCGCCGTATGTGCGGCCCTTGTGGTGGAACGCGCCGCGGGACCGTGCGCTGCGGGACTGCGAGGACGCGTTTCTGCTGGGCGATGCGCTGCTGGTGGCCCCGGTGCTGGAGCGGGGTGCGGACCGGCGGGCGGTGCGGCTGCCGCGCGGGCGCTGGTACGACACGGTGACGGGGCAGGCTCACGAGGGGCCGGGGCAGGTGCTGCTGGATGCGCCGTTGTCGCGGATTCCGGTGCTGGCACGTGCGGGTGCGGTGATTCCGGTGCGTGGCGCGGACGGCGGCGTCGAGCTGGAGGTGTGGGCGCCGGTGGTGGGGCGCCCCGGCGGCGGGCTGGTGGTCGGGGACTGCGGCGGGGTGTCCGCGTGGGCTGAGGGCGCACGGCCTGAGGGCGAGGGACGACAGACGGGGCGGTCTGAGGTGGAGCGACCTGAGGCGGAGCTGCCTGAAGTGGAGCGGTACACGTCCCGGCTGGAAGGTGACCGGGTGGTGGTGGAGCTTGTGACGGCGCAAGGGGTGGTGACGGCGAGCCGGCCGGTGCGGCTGAGAGGGCGGCTTGGCTCCGGCTACGCGTAGTCGCCGGCGAACCAGCGGCGTACGGCGAGCGTGTGCAACGGGAAGGCGAGCTCGGCCGGGGTGCGGAGCAGATGCCACCCTTCGGTCTCGTCGGTCGGTGCGGAGTACGGCAGCTGGTCCGCGCGCCGCTCCGGGAGCAGCCCGAACAGAAGCAGATGGCCGCCGGGTGAGCTGAGCGCGTCGGCCAGCCGGACGTCCTGTTCGTCGGCTTCGATGCCGGTCTCTTCGCGCAGCTCGCGGACGACGGCGCGCTGCCAGTCCTCGGCGTAGTCGATGAATCCGCCCGGCAACGCGATCTCTCCGCACCGGGGCTCGATGGTGCGGGTGATGACGACAAGTCCGGAGCCGTGTGCCGTGGTCGCCGGAAGGAGGGCGACGGCGACCGGGAGTGGGTTGCGGTAGGCGGTGTCACCGCAGTGGCCGCAGGCGCGGGGCCAGCCGGTGGTGCCTTGCGGGTAGCCGGTCCCGCAGCTCGCGCAGTGCGAGTCCCGGACGGGCGTGGCGCTGCCCTGCGTGGTGCGGGACATGGCCGTTCGGGGCTCGCGAGGCTCGGTCACATCCGGGACTGTAACGCGTGGTTGGGCTCTCAGGGCTGGATCAGGGACATCCATGACACCGGGAAGTCGTGGTAGGTGTCCGGGAACGGTTCGGCCGCGAGGGTGAAGTGCCACCATTCCTCGGGAAGGTTGACGAATCCAGCCGCGGCGAGGGTTTCCTTGAGGAACTGCCGGTTGGCGCGCTGGGGGCCCTGGATACGCGGGTCGCCGGTGTGCGACAGGGTGTCGAAGCAGTCGAATCCGGTGCCCATGTCGAGGGAGTTGTCGGGAAAGCGTGCGTCCTCGGGTGCGTGGCACGGCGTGAGCGGCTCTCCGGTGACATACGGCCGGGTGGTGTGCGCGGGCATCCTCACCAGGGTGACGTCGACGGTGCTGCCTCGGCTGTGGCCGGACTTCCCGGCGATGTATCCGTCCGCGAACAGCCTCGACTTGTCGATTCGGGGATAGAACTCCCGCTTCATCCGCTCATCGGCGAGATCCCCGGCCCAGCGAACGAAGTGGTCGACAGCGCGTTGCGGGCGGTAGCAGTCGTAGACCTTGAGGGAGTGTCCGCGGCGCAGCAGCCGGCGCTGGGCATCGCGCAGGGCCAGGGCGGCGGGTCGGGTGAGGATGCACAGCGGCTGGTCATAGCCGTCGACGGGTTCGCCGACGAAGTTGTGCCCCGTCGGGTAGCGCAGGTCCTGGATGATCGTCGGGTCGACCGTGCTGAGCGCGACGAACGTCCGGGGCCCGCGGGTTTCCGGGGCCGCTGAGGCCGCTGACGGCGGGAGAGCGGCGGCAAGGACGGGAAGGGCCGCCGCGACGATGGCGAGGGCACGGAACGCTGAGGCGGGTCCTGGCATGAGCACCGTCTACCAGCAACGGCAGGCCGGCACCAGGAACCGGGCCCTGTCCGCGGGCGGCTTTCCATGACAGACTTCTGACGCATCATCAGATTTGAAGCGGGATCGGACGTCCATGGGGAGGGACCGGGCCGTGGCACGCACACGCACACCTGTGGTGGCTGGATGGTTCACGAGCGGGGACGGCGACGGCGGCTCGGATGAGGAGGCCGCCGGGCGCTCGTTCCGGCTGCTCGGCACCCGATGCACGGCCTGCTCCTCGGTGTTCTTCCCACGCGAGGACACCGCGTGCCGCAATCCGGGATGCCGGGGCGGCGACTTGGTGGAGGTGCCGCTGTCCAAGAGCGGCCGGGTCTGGTCGTACACGGACGGGCGCTACCGCCCACCCGCGCCGTATGTCTCCGACCCGGCGGTGGAGTGGTGGCCGTACACACTCGTCGCCGTCGAACTCGCCGAGGAACGCATGGTCGTGCTCGGCCAGGCCGCTCCGGGGGTGACGGTCGCCGATCTCGCGGTCGGAACGGAGGTCGAAGTGGTACCCGGGATCCTGAACGAGGACGAGCGGACCGTGTGGACGACCTGGTGGTGGCGCCCGGTGGGTACCCGATGACCGGCGATATCGCAGTTCTCGGCGCTGGGATGCACCCATGGGGGAAATGGGGCCGGAGTTTCGTGGAGTACGGAAGTGCCGCGGCCAGGGCCGCCCTGGCGGACGCGGATGTCGACTGGCGGCAGATCCAGTCGGTGGTCGGGGCGGACACCGTACGGGCCGGGTATCCGGGTTACGTCGCGGGGGCCACGTTCGCCCAGGCGCTGGGGTGGCAGGGCGCCAGGGTGACCAGTGTGTACGCCGCGTGTGCCTCCGGGGCGCAGGCGATCGGCGCGGCCCGGGCCCAGATCCTGGCTGGGCTCGCGGATGTGGTGCTGGTCGTGGGGGCCGACTCCGCTCCGAAGGGGTTCTTCGCCCCTGCCGGTGGCGACCGTCCGGACGATCCGGACTGGCTGCGCTTCCGGGTGCTGGGGGCGACGAACCCGGCGTACTTCGGGCTCTTCGCCCGCCGCCGCATGGCGCTGTACGGCGACACTCTCGAGGACTTCGCGCAGGTCAAAGTGAAGAACGCGGCTGCGGGAGCGCTCAATCCGCTGGCCCGCTACCGGACGGCCGTGAGCGCGGAGGATGTCGCCGCGTCGGCCGTCGTCGCCGATCCGCTGCGTCTGCTGGACATCTGCGCCACATCGGACGGAGGGGCGGCCCTCGTCCTGTCGAGCCTCGACTACGCCCGACGGCACGGGGTCGCCGACCCGGTGCGGATCCGCGCCGTCTCGACCGTGACGCCCGTGTATCCCCGGACCGTAATCGATCTGCCTGACATCGCCACCGACTCGGCCGTGGCGGTCGATCCACCCGCGCTCGGCTTCCGTGCCTCGATCGCCCGTGCCGCGTACGAGGAGGCGGGGCTCGGGCCCGACGAGCTGTCGCTGGCCGAGGTCTACGACCTGTCCACCGCACTGGAGCTGGAGTGGTACGAGGACATCGGGCTGTGCGCGGCCGGGGAGGCCGCCAAGCTGGTGCGGGAGGGCGCGACGGCCATCGGCGGGCGCATCCCGGTGAACCCGAGCGGCGGCCTCGCGTCCTTCGGCGAGGCGGTGCCTGCCCAGGCGATCGCCCAGGTATGCGAGCTGACCTGGCAGTTGCGCGGTGCGGCGGGCGATCGGCAGGTGGCCGGGGCCCGGGCCGGGATCACCGCGAACCAGGGACTGTTCGGACACGGCTCGGCGGTCGTCGCCGTACGCTGAACGCGCGCGCCTCGGGCCCGTACCTCCGCGAGCAGCGGAGGTACGGCCGTGGCGCTCACGTCGTGGCTGCCTCGGGCCGGCTCGTGGACCAGACCAGGGCATGCTCGACCACCGACACCAGCACCGCCTTGACCGACTCCCGGTCACGTGCGTCGCACATCGTCAGCGGCACCTCGGGATCGAGGTCGAGCGCCGCCCGTACGGTCTCCGCGGGGAAGCGGTCGGCGTCCTCGAAGCAGTTGACGCCGATGGTGAAGGGAATCCCCCGGCGCTCGAAGTAGTCGATAGCGGCGAACGAGTCCTCCAGACGGCGGGTGTCCACCAGCACGACGGCACCGAGCGCGCCCTGGGCCAGCTCGTCCCAGAGGAACCAGAAGCGGTCCTGGCCGGGTGTGCCGAAGAGATAGAGCACCAGGTCATCGCGCAGGGTGATCCGGCCGAAGTCCATGGCGACGGTGGTGGTCCTCTTCGACTCCACCCCCTCCAGATCGTCCACGGGACGTCCCGCCTCGCTCAGGGTCTCCTCGGTGCGCAGCGGTTTGATCTCGCTGACCGCGCTGACGAGAGTCGTCTTGCCGACCCCGAAGCCGCCCGCTACCAGGAGCTTGAGGGTCACCGGCTCTACCGGCCGCCGTATCTCTTCACGGCTAGAGCGCCCGAAGACCATCGATCACCTCGCGGAGAATGCTCACGTCCGGCAGCTCGGCCGGTGGAACGGGACGGGTTACATGGACCAGCGCGTCCTCGACAAGATCGCCGACGAGGACCCTGACCACGCCCACGGGCAGATCAAGACCGGCCGCGAGCTCGGCGATCGACTGGGGGACGGTGCCGCAGAGTTCGATGATGTCGACGTGCTCGGGCGACAGCATCTGGTCCGTGCCCGGATCGTTCGCGCCCGGCTCGGGAACGACGAGCGCGATCAGATCGAGCCGGTGGCGGGTCGTACTGCTGGTGCGGCCCCGGGTCATCGCGTACGGACGTACCACTGGTCCGGCTTCGTGATCGAACCAGTGGTGCCGCTGCCGCGCTTCCGGGGTTTCGGCGCCTGCCGCGGTCGACTCGGGCGGTCTGGGTCTCCCGAGCCCCTGAATGTGCTGTCCGGCGTCGTTCATCTCATTTCCACTCACCCTCCGGGGGTCAGCCCGCTCCTTGGTGCCGTGGCGAGGTGGGCGCCCACCCTCTTCACCATCAGTGTCATCTCGTAGGCGACCTGGCCGACATCGGAATCGGCGTCGGACAGCACGGCGAGACAGCTGCCGTCACCGGCCGCCGTGACGAAGAGGAAGGCCTCGTCCAGTTCGACAACGGTCTGCCGGACCGCTCCGGCGTCGAAGTGCCGCCCGACACCCTTGGCGAGGCTGTGGAAACCTGAGGCGACCGCCGCCAGATGCTCGCTGTCCTCACGGGTGAGGTCCCTGGACGAACCGGTCGCGAGGCCGTCTCCGGAGAGCACAAGCGCCTTGCGGATGGATCCGACCCTGTCGACCAGCTCGTCCAGGAGCCAGTTGAGCTGGCTGCTCCTGGTGATGTCGTTCGCTGCGGCGTTCGGTGCGGTCATCGACCGTTCCCCTCCGATGTGGTTCCCTGTGCCGGCCCGCCGCTGGCGGCGTCCTCGGCGTTCTGGCGACGTCCGCGCTGCCAGCCGCGTTGCAACGAGGCCATGCGGTCGCGTACTTCCTCGGCGTCCCGTTCGACGTCCGGCGCCGCCCCTTCGGACGGTCCGGTCCTGGTGCCTCCGTTGCCGGTGCCGCCGCCCGGTTCCGCTTCGCGGCGCAGTTGCGGGGCGAGGCTGGCCTGGCGTACCCGACGTGGCAGTCCGCCGAGCGACACCGTGTTCTGGTCCGTCGCCGGAGTCGGCGCCGGGGCCGGGGCCGGGGCCGGGGCCGGCGGATGCTGGGGGGCCAGGGAGGCCGGAGAGGGGGACGGTTGACGCTGTTCCCTCACCGGGCCCAGACGCGGGGCCCGGTCTGTCGCGGGACCGTTCGTCCTGTTCGGGGTCGTATCCCCGGGCCACCCGGACGGCGGATGGATACGCCCCGGCTCGTCCACCCTGCGCCCGTGGTCGGCGACGAGCGTCGGCGGCTTGCGCCGGGGCAGCGGGGTCGGGCCTCCCGGATGCCGGCCCCCGGCGCGATGGCGCTGCGGGAGCTGATCCGCGGTCTGCTGGTGCTGCTCGCCGGTGGACGGCCGCAGGAAGCCGCGGGCGCTGAACAGCCCGCCGCGCTCGCTCTCGGTGTCCTCGATGTCGCCGCTTCCGGTGCCGATACCCGCGCCGGTTCCCGTGTGCGTGCCGCCGCCGGTGATGGCCGAACGGTCGTCGTCACCCAGGGTGCCCACTGGCGCTTCGAGTTCGACGGGTCCGTCGAGCACTGCGGGACCGGTGCGGCCCGCGGTCCCCCGCGAGAGCGCCGTGACCTTGCCGCCGTCGGTACGGCGGCGTGCGTCGTTACGGGCCGCGCCGGCGGGCTGGCGGTCGTTCCTGCGGTCAAGGCGGAATCCGGTGCCCTCGGTGTCCGGGGCATCGGTGAGCAGGGTGGCAGGGATGAAGACCACCGCCGTGGTCCCGCCGTACGGGGACGGCTGGAGCGACACCCGCACGTTCTGCCGCTGCGCGAGCCGGCTCACCACGAACAACCCGAGGCGGTCGGTGTCGGAGAGCTCGAACTCCGGGGTCTCCGCCAGCCGCAGGTTCGCGTCCAGCAGTGCCTCCGGGGTCATGCCGAGGCCCCGGTCGTGGATCTCCAGCGTGAAGCCGTTGGCGACGCGCTCGCCGTGCACCTGGACTCCGGTGTGCGGCGGTGAGAAGACGGTGGCGTTCTCCAGCAGTTCGGCGATCAGGTGGGTGACGTCGGCGACGGCCGGGCCGGCCACGCCGATCCGCGGCAGCCTGCGCACCTCGACCCGCTCGTAGTCCTCGACCTCGGAGACCGCGGCCCTGACCACGTCCATGAGCTGGACCGGCTTGCGCCACTGCCGGGAGGGCGCGGCGCCGGAGAGGATCACCAGGCCCTCGGCGTGTCGGCGCATACGCGTCGTGAGGTGGTCGAGACGGAAGAGGTCCGCGAGCTCATCGGTGTCCTCCGTGCGCCGTTCCATGGCGTCGAGGAGGTTGAGTTGGCGGTGCAGCAGCACCTGGTTGCGGCGGGCGAGGTTGACGAAGACCTCGGAGACACCGCGGCGCACGTCGGCCTGCTTGACCGCGGCTTCGACGGCGGCCCGCTGAAGGGTGTTCAGGGCCTGCCCGACCTGGCGGATCTCGTCCTTCGCACCCTTGGCGCCCTGCTCCTCCGTGCCGTACTCAAGGCGCGGTGCCTCGGCCTCGACATCCACACTCTCGCCCGCGGCGAGCCGGCGCATCACGCTGGGCAGCCGGACTCCTGAGACCTCGTGGGCTTCCTTGCGCAACCTGGACAGTGAGCGCACCAGGTCACGGCCGATCCGGACGGAGACGACGACGGAGATCAGCAGGGCCAGGAAACCGACCACACCGGCGATGCCGGCCTTCAGGAGCACGTTGTAGGCGGCGGGCTGGACCCGTTGCTGGTAACGCTCGCCCGCCTCCGTGTTCAGCCGCGCCAGGTCGCCGAGAACCGGGGCGCTCAGCTCCTCCCAGCGCTGCGCGTCGACGGCCCGGGGGTTCTTGCCGGGACCCTCGGCGATCAGCCGTTCCTCGGCTTCGCGCAGGGCTTGGGCGTTCGGATCGCTCCAGTAACGCGCGAGGCCTTCACTCTCGGACGGGGGGAGAAACTCCAGGCTGATCTTGTAGTGGAGAGCGCGGTTGGCGACCAGGTCCGTGACAGCGCGGATCTCGTCAGCGGTGATCTTGCGGGTGATCAGCGCGGAGGTCACCAACGCGTCCTCGCGGGACAGCAGTTCACGGGCGCGGGAGACGCCGACGAGGGCACGGCCCTGCTTCTCCAGGTCCACGTCCTCGAGGGCGTGGAGTGAGGTGAGGAAGGTGTAGCAGGGGTCGACGAGTCCGCCGTAGAAGTCGAGTGCGTCGGCCCGGGTGATGGAGTTCTGCTCGACGTGGCTGCGCAGCGAGTCGAGACCGTCGAACGCATCGAGCAGCGAATCCAGTCGCTGCGCCGCATCCGGACGCATCACGTCGCGCGCGTCGGAGTCCTGCGCGCTCTCGCGCAGCGCCGAGACGGCGGCGTCGGTGGCCGCACGGTGGCGGCGCAGGGTCAGCAGGCTGTTGGAAGCGCGCGGATCGGCCAGGTAGACGAGGGTCAGACGGCGTTCGTTCTGGATGGCGCGGACCGTGTCCTCGACCGGGGTGTCGAGGTCGTCGATGACACGGCTCATGTCCAGGAGCTGTCTGGCTTCCTGGCCGGTGATGACGGTCGCGAATCCCCAGAGTGCGGTGAGCGACAAGAGCGGCACCAGCAGCAAGGCCACGATCTTCCTGCGGATGGACGTCCCGCGAAAGCGCATGGCCTCCCCCAGATCAGCGCCCATGACGGGCGGGTGGTGGTTCTGCTTGTGTCCGCGTACGGCTGCCTGCGTCGGCGTGCGTCCGTGCGCGACAGGGTGCGTTCGCGTGGTTCCGCGCGCCTCCGCGACATGAACCGAACGCGTGCCTGCACGTGGATCTGCGTCACGAAACGGCGCGAGCCTACTACTGACAGAGTGACAACTCGAAGATGCGTCCGGACCTTTTTCGGCCGCGTGACGATGTGTTGATCATGGCTTGTCCTGGTATTCGAGGAGTTGGGCTGCCCGGATGTGGCCTAGGACACCAGGTAGAACCCAATGTTCCGCTACTTGGTGGATGACTGGAATCCTCCCCTCTGTGGGGAATCTTTCCGGCGTCTCGTACGTCATTCCGTACAGGGAACAGGAGTTGAACAGGCGTTGCGGGGGATTTCCGAGCAGGAAGCGTTCCGGTGCACGGGCCCGAAGAGCCCGTGCCTAACCGAGCCGGATCCGGGCAGCCACCCTCTAGTCGGACAGCCGTGGGGAGTGAGCGCGAACGATGAATACAGGAGGCAACAGGTCGGGTGCGCCGCGGAGCATCTGGGTCGAGGAGCCGCTGACGCACAGGAGGATGCCGGATCCGGTGCGGATCGCGGCAGTGCGCGCCATGATCGTGACGGCGGTGACGCTGACCCAGGCGGTGATGGCGTTCCTGTTCAGTGTCACAGGCTCGTGGCTGGCGTTCCCGCTGGTGCTGAGCAGCGTGGGCAGCACGGTCGTGGCGACCTGGGCCGTGTTGGATGTCTGGGTCACCCGGCAGGTGTGGCACCAGCGGTACGGCGTGGTCTCAGCACCGAGCAGCACGGCACGGCAGTTGCGCCGTGAGCGCCGCCAAGCCAGGCGGACGGCCCGCGCCGCCGCCCGGGCCGCCGCGCGGATACGGCGGCGCGGGCGCGCGGGCGGCAGGCTGTCTCAGGCCTGACCGGCGCCGGTCCGGCTGTTCCGGGCGGTCCGCGTCCACCGGCTGACCGGCGCCCAGCCGTTACCGGTCGACGGCTCGCCTCGACTCGTCGGCGTCTGCCCGTTGTTCCGGTGTGCGCCGGAACATGCGGGTGGCCGTGATCTCGCCGTGCACGGCCTCGCCGTCGGTACGCTGCTGCGGCAGCCCGGGTCGCAGATGCTCTTCGACACTGATGTACTTCAGTCCCGCCCGCAGGTCCGCGTCATTGCGCAACCGGATGACAAGCGGGAACTCCGCGAGGGCAGTCGTGTCGAACAGCCCCGTGGTGTAGAGCAGTTGGACGCCGAGAGCATCCGAGACAGCGCGCTGGAGCTCCAGCAGATAGGTGGCGTTGGCCCGGCCGATGGGGTTGTCCAGGAACAGTGTGCCCGCGTGCCGGTGCTTGTCCCGGCCACGGTCGTTGCTGCGCAGCGCGGCCATGGTGCAGTACAGCGCGATCGCCGCGGTGAGCAGCTGCCCACCCGAGAACACGTCTCCCATCTGCCCGACCGGCACCCGCTCGGCACGCAGCACCGCGTCCGGCTTGAGGATCTCCACGGCGACGCCCTTCGGCTGAAGCGCGGCCTGCACACCCCGAAGCAGCAGTGACATCCCGTCTCGGCGCAGATCGGAGTTCTTCTTCAGCGCCGCCCGGGTGGCCTCGTCGATGACCTCGCCGAGCCGTTCGACGAGAGTCGCCTGGTCGGGCTCCTCGAACCGGATACGGAGGAACTCCTGGCCGGACCACTCCCCCAGCCCCTCCGGCAGCCGGGACAGCCGCTGTGCCGAACGGAGCGTGGTGAGGGCGGACTCCACCAGACCGCGCAGCCGGTCCACGATGGAATCACGGTTGCGCTCAAGCTGGGCGAGTTCGTCGGTGAGCACCCGCAGCCGCGGCGCGAACGCGTCCGCCCACTTGGCCGCGTGCTCGGGCAGGGCCGAAGCCGGCAGTTCCCGGATCTGCTGGCGGGCGGGCGTGCGAACCGCCTCGTAGCGGGAGGAGTTGGCGTGCCGTACCAGCACGTCGCTCGCCTCACGTACGGCGGACTCGGCGGCCGTCAGGTCGGATGAGCAGCCGCGCAGCGAACGACGTGCCTCGGCGGCCGAATGCCGGGCCTCGTCCAGGCCACCCGGGTAGGGCTCGGGCTCGTCCTGCTCCTCGTCCGGGTGCTCCCGGAGGAGATCGCGCAGCAGCGCGGCGGTCTCGTCAAAGCCGCCCGCGGCGTCCTCGGCGGCGCGATGGGCGCGCAGCAGCTCGCTGTGCTGGTCGCGTGCGCTGTCCAGCGCCTCCGTGCGGGCGGCGAGTTCGGATGTCGCGGCGCGCAGCAGCGTCTGGGCCCGCTCGGCGTCGGCGGGTACCAGTTCTTCGGGCAGTTCGGTGTGGACGTCGCCGTCGACCGGGGCCAGGCGTTCGGCCTCACCGCGCAGCCGGCCGAGCTTCTCGCTCGCCTCGGAGGCCCGTGTCTCCAGCATCTGTACCAGGGCCTCGGCGCGGGCGGCCGCAGCCTGCCGGGATGGTCCATCGGCACCGTCGGTGCCTTCCAGCAACTGGGCGGCCCTGGTGCGGACCTTGTTGCTGAGGCGGTCCAGCTCGCCCAGTGCCGCGCTCTCGTCACTCTCGGCGCGGGCCTGCTCGGCCCGTAGATCCGCACCGACGCCGACCTTCTCGTAGAGCTGGGACGCGGCACGGTAGGCCTCGCGCAGCGCGGGCAGCGGGACGCGTGGTGCGTCGGGGTCCGCCTCGGGGAGCTGCTCGGGGGCACCGGCGATCTCGGCGCGCTCGGCGCGCAGCGCCCGTGCGGTGCGGTGGGCGTCGTCGGCGGCGCGCTGTGCGGCCCTGCGGTCCTCGTCCGCGGCTCGGGCCCGCTCCAGCCAGGTGGCGGCCCGCGCCTCGGATTCGGTGGCATCGTCGGCGAGTTCCCGCAGCTTCGACTGCCAGCCGGCCCGCTCCCGCAGCCGGAACGCCAGCCCGGCCAGGGCATCGGCGGCACGGCGGGCGCGCTGTGCGGCCTCCTGGCGCTCATCGCGTACGACTGCGGTCTCGCCTGCGGCATCGTCGGCCTCGGTCCGTGCTACCCGGGCTTCGGCGAGCTCCTGCTCGGCGGCCTCCGCGGCCTGCGCGGCCCGCTGCGCGGCTTCGTCGAGATCGGCGAGCATCCCGGCCGGGCAGTCCGCACGCCAGGACGCGATACGCGCGGCGAGCGCCCGGTCCTCCGCGAGGCGGCCCGCGAGCTCGCGGATCTCCTCGTCGCGCGCCGCCGCCCGGGCGCGCAGGGCCTGGCGCTCCTCGTCCGCAGCGTGCTCGTCGTGCATGGCCGGGTTCGGCGGGACGAGGAACACCTGGCTGTCCACTCCCGCGCCCGGGCCGGGTACGGGAGCGAGCAGGGCGGCGGCGGTGCCGACGGCGACGGCGGAACGCGGCAGGAGTGCGGCTCCGGAGAGGGTCTCGCATGCCCGCACGTACGAGAGGGGGTCGGTGATCACGACGCCGTCGACCAGTTCGGGGCGCGCGGCGAGCACCGCGGAGTGGTCGGCCGGATCGACGGCCTGGGCGAGATAGCGCCAGCCCGGCAGGGCCGGGATGCCGTGCTCGCCGAGGAACTCCACGGTCGCCAGCACATCGGGGCCCGGCGGCAGCAGTCCTCCGTCACCGAGCGCGCCGAGGATGCGCGCGTCGTCCGCGGCGGCGGTCCTGAGGTCGAAGAGATGCCGCTCGGCGGTGGTGACGCTCTGTTCGAGCAGCGCGCGCAGTTCGTCCGCGTACCGGTCCAGCTCCTCGGCACTGAGCGGCCCTTCGGCGGCCCGCAGTGGCTGCCGCCGTGCGTCGCGTCGCGCGGGCGCGGGCGCGGGCCCGCCCGCGGCGCTGGGGTGCCGGTCGCTGGGGTCGCCGTCGTCCCCGTCCCGGCCGGGCGCGGAGCCCTGGGCGCTTGGGGCACCTCCCGCCGCGGCGCCGGAGCCCGCTCGCGAAACGGACAGGCCGCCGTCAGCGTCAGCGCCGGCATCAGAGGTCCCAAGCGGCCCCGTAGCGCCGCCCGGACCGGCCCCGCCCGCCGCCCCGCCCGTGCCGGTGGTGTGACCGGCGTCCTCCGTTCCGTCCGGCGACCGCTCACCCGGAACCGCACCGGCGTCGGCGGGGGCAGGGCCCTCGCCGGTGGGTGCTGAGGACGCGGGCGAGGGTCCGGCCACGTCGCCGGGTGTGCCGTCGGCGCGCCGAGGGCCTGGGACGGCGGCGGTCGCGGGCGCCGGCGGCAGGCTGAGCAGTTCCCCGAGTCGTACCGACTCGGCGATGGAGGCGGCGGCGCGGCGCTCGGACGCGTGGGCACGCTCGGCGGCCTGGGCCGCGTCCGCCGCGCGGGCGGCGGCCAGCTCGGCACGGGCTTCGGTGGCGGCGGCCTCGCGGGCGCGGTCGGCAGCGGACCTGGCTGCGTCGCGGGCCGTGTCCCACGCGGCGACCGCGGTCTTCTCCGCGTCGCTCGCGGCGAGGGCTGCGCGGGCGGGATCCGCGTCCGGGGCCGTGTCGTCCAGCCAGCCCGCGCGGACTGCCTCCGCCATCTCCTGTTCCACCTCGCTGAGGCGCTGGCGCAGATGGCCAGCCTCGCTGCGGGCGCGCTGGGCCTCGGTGGCGGCCGCGGTGGCGTCGCGGTGGGCGGATTCTCCGGCGGCCTGGAGGGCCGCGGAGCGCTCCTCCTCTTCGTCGGCGAGGCGTTCGCCGTCTGCGGCGGCGGTGTGGAGGGCGCGGACGAGGTCGGCGGCGGCCTTGCCGCGGGCGGCCAGCGCGGGGGCTGCGTCCCGCTCGGCCTCACGGATGGCGGCGGCCACCCGTGCGGAGCGGTCCGCGGCGGCCCGGTGCCGCAGTACCGCCTCGGCAGCCTGCCATGCGGAGTGCAAAGTGCGGGCGTCGGTCAGCTCGCGGCGTTGCGCGGCGGCGGCCTTCTCGGCCGCGGCGAGCGCCAGCGAAGCGTGCCGGTAGGCCAGTTCGGCCGCGATGAGGGCGCTGCGGCCGCGCTCTCGCTCGGCCCCGGTGACCGTGTGGGCGGCGGCAGTGACCTGGCGGGCGAGCTCGGCCGCGCGGGCGCGTTCGGTGCCCGCGCGGGCGGAGAGCCTGCGGGCGAGTGTGCGGGTGCGGCGCTCGGCGCCCGTGTGGATGTCCCGGGCCCGGGCCCGGACCTCGGCCGCCTCCACGATCCGTCCGAGCAGGTCCACGGAGCCCGCCGTGAAGTCGCGCTCGGCGGTCAGCTCGGCACGCCGTCCCAGCTTGTTGCCGAAGCCGCTCACCAGGTCGGCGAGCCCGTCGGTGTCGCGGGTGTCGGTGACGGCGCGCAGCAGCAGATCCGTGAAGTCGGAGTCCTTCTTCACCGCGAAGAGACCGGCCGCCTCGCCTTCGTCGGCGTTCATCTCGCGCTGGTAGCGGAAGAGCTCCGGGTCGAGCCCGATGTCCCCCAGGTGCTCGTTCCAGCGGTCGTGGATCTCCTCCCAGTACACGTCGAGGTTCGGGTACGCCTTGGCCGCGTCGGTGATCGCGTCCCGGAAGCCCTTCATGGTGCGGCGGCGGCCTCGGGCGCCCGAGGCTCCCTCGGCCACCGGGCGGACCGTGCCGGCCTCGGCCACGGGCAGGGAGTCCAGGCTGAGGCCGGGCCCCGGCCGGAAGGAGTACCAGGCCTCGGCGAACTTGCGGGGGTCGTTGGAGACCTGGCGTCCGCGCCACTCGCTGACCTTGCCGACAACGACCAGCTCGCCGGTGAGGGTGTGCTGCCACTCCAGGGCGACATGGCCGCAGTCGTCTGCGAGCAGGAACTTGCGCAGCACGCCGGAGCTGGCGCCGCCCAGGGTGTTGCGGTGGCCGGGCAGCATCACCGAGAAGATCAGTTTGAGCAGTACGGACTTGCCGCCGCCGTTCTCCAGGAAGAGGACGCCCGCCGGCGCGGGTCGGCGCGGCGGGCCGACCGGCTCCTCTTCGAAGAACTCGGCCTGGGTGGGGGCCGGGTCGGGCACCGGCTCGCCGACCCCTCGCAGGTCCAGCACGGTGTCGGCGTAGCGAGCACCGGCAGGCCCGATGGAGTAGAGGCGTACCCGGGACAGCTCGTACATGGCGGAGGGCTCTCGTCGTTTCTCGGAATGCTCGGAGTGCTCAGGGAGTCGGTCGGGCGCCCACGGGCGCCGGTGATGTGTCGGTCAGGCGTGGAAGGGCAGGCCGGCGTCGGCGGCGAGCGCCAGGTCGTCGGCGTCGGGCGCGGGCACGAGCGTGGCGGTGCCGTCGGTGACGGGGACCACGCCGAGGTCCAGCAGCTCGGCCATGGCGGCGCTGCCCGCCATGTCGCGGACCTGTAGCTGGTAGCGGGCGGTGGTGCGGTACGCGCCGCCGGCGTCGTCACCGGTGCGCTGGAGGAAACCGGAGTCGGTGAGGAAGGCGACGGCCTTGCCGATGATCCCGGTGGTGGACCCGGCGAGCCGTCGTGCGTCCTTGGTGGCCCCGGTGGCGCTGCGGCGGGCATAGATCCGCCAGGCGGCTTCCAGCCCTGGGGCGTCCGAGGCGGGGTCGGTGTTCTCGCCCTGTGCTTCGGCTCGCTCTTCCAGGCGGCGGCACGCCTGGCGGACGAAGGCGTCGACGCCGTTGACGGTGATCCGGCCGATGTAGCCGTCGTCGGCCAGGTCCTCGGGGCGGGGGAACGCCATGGCGGCGACGGCGAGGTGGGCGAGGCCGTGCAGGAAGCGGTCGGCGGAGTCGGTGGAGGCACGGCGGGCGTAGTCGCCCATACGGACGGCGAAGACGGAGTCCTCGCCCGCGGTCACGGCCATGCCGGCGCGCGGGGACACTTCGAGGACGACGAGCCCGAGCCCGGTGGCGATGGCGTCGGCGAGGCGCCCGAAGGCGGGTTCTTCGCGGTAGCGGCGCAGCAGGTCGGCGTATTCGGCGTCGCGTGCGGGCACCAGTTTGGGCTGGAGGCCGAAGGAGACGAGGCGTGCCGCGTCCGCCGCGTCCGCGGGCGTGACTCCTGGGCCCGCCGACATGGGCCCGGCCGGCGGGCCCTGCGGCGCTCCTCCCGGCTCGCTCCACGCGGTGGTGTGCCCCGCGTGCTGGTCGCTCACGACTGGCGCTCCTTGCTGCTCTCGTGTGTGGTGAAGTGGCGCGGGTCCTCGGTGTGCACCGGCCCGGGGCTCGTTCCGGAGACGGCGCTGTCCGCCGGCAGCGCGAAGCCCGCCGGGTGGACGGCGGCTCTCATGCCGCCTCCGAACGGTCCGCGGCCATTCCGGCGGCGTCCAGCAGGGCCGTGCCCACTATCAGGTCGGCGCCGCCGAATTCGGGGTCGTCCAGCTCGGTGCCGTCATCGACGGCGAACAGCAGCCGCTGTTCGCCCTGGCGGTAAGCGGTGCCGACCGGGGGGCTCGCCGCGTGCACGGCGAGGAGGGCGACCAGATAGGGGAGGTCGGGGTCGCGGCGGCGTGCCTCCGCGAGCAGACCGGACAGCCTGCGGGGTGCGTCATGTTCCAGGTCGAGCAGCTCCATCGCGCCGGCGAGCTGCTCCTCGCTGAACCGGCTGTCGTCGGGGGTGGCGATCAGATCGGGTTCGGGCATCTCCGCGCCGAGGTGCTCGCGCTCCACCGGAGGGGTGAGGAGCATCTCGACAAGGTCGCCGACGCGCACCGACGCCGGGGTGCGCAGTCCGGTGCCATGGGCGAAGAACATGTCGGTGACCCGGGCCGCCTGCGCGACAGGCAGCGGGAGCAGCGGGGCCACCAGATGCCCGTACAGATCGATCCCGGCCCGTGCGGCGGGGGTCGCGAAGGCCTGGCGGTCCTGCTCGGCGCGGAACAGCGGCCCCGCTTCCAGCAACCGGGACTGGAGCTGCGTGTGGCGGCGGATGCAGTCCTTGACGATGTCGACGAGCTCGGCCGCCCGGCGCTTGTGCTCGGAGTCCTCGGCTTCGTCCCGTGCCTTGCGGATGTTCGTCAGGATCGCGTTCTCGTGGCGGTACCGGTCGGCGACATGGTCGAGCGCCTCGGCGATCATGTCCGGGACGTCGTTGAGCCAGTCGACCGCGCGCACATTGCGCCGGGTCGCCTCGAGGGTCCGGCGGAGCGTCTCGGCGTACTGCACCGTGCGGTAGCGCGCCTGCTCGGCCGCGAGCTGGGCGTCGGCCAGACGGCCCCGGCTGATCAGGACCTCCAGCTTCACCTCGGCCGCGATCTGCGCGCTGGTCACGTCCGTGTCCAGGGCACCGACGAGCACGTTGACCGCTTCGTCGGTCGTGCGGAGGTAGACGCTGCCGCCGTACCCGGGGACTTCCTCGATGAGCTTGAAGTCGTAATCCCGCCTGACGTAGACACCGTCAGTGCCGAAAGTGCCGTAAACGGCGCGGAAGCCCCGGTCGACGCTGCCGACGTTGACCAGGTTCTCCAGCACCCAGCGCGCGACCCGTTCGTGCTCCGCCGGGGGGCGCCCCGGAGCCTGTGCGGCGATACGCGGGAGCAGTCTGGCCACTATCTGCTCGTGGTCGGCACCGGTGTCGAAGTCCATGTGGAGGGTGACGAGGTCGATGGCGGCGAGGGCCACTTCGGCCATCGCGTAGACCGAGTACTCCCCCGCCAGATTCGCCTTGCGGACGTCGAGGTCGTGCAGCGGCGCGGTGCACGCGAGCGCGCGGAGCCGCCGCGCCAGCCCTTCGTCGGCGGCCGGGCCCAGTGCGGGCCGCGGCCCCGCGCTGAGCTGGGGCGGAACGAATTCCGTCGAGGCAGGCGAAGTCACGGTGCACAGACTAGGTCCTCACACTGACAACGGTCGAAACAGCGCAGACGGCACCCGTGGCCCGGCCCGGCCCACGCCCCCGCCACCTCACGGCGGCCCACAGCGTGGCGGCGGTGGACGGGCGCCCGTGGATCGTTCGACAATCCCCACGCCGCCGCCCTCTCCCCGCCCCGAGGAACGAATGAGAACAAAGCGAACAGAGCACATAAAGCCGATATCGCCGATAGCGCAGACAACACGGACAGCTGTATGAGCCGGGCCTCGATCGACCTGAACGCCGACCTGGGCGAGGGTTTCGGCCACTGGCGGCTCACCGAGGACGAGCAGTTGCTCTCTGTCGTCACCAGCGCCAATGTGGCCTGCGGCTTCCACGCCGGCGACGCGGCCACCATGCGGCGGGTCTGCGCGCTGGCGGTCGAGCGCGGGGTACGGATCGGCGCGCAGGTCTCCTATCGCGACCTGGCCGGTTTCGGCAGGCGCTCGATGGATGTCCCCGCCGATGAGCTCACCGCCGAGGTCGCCTACCAGATAGGCGCGTTGCAGGTGTTCGCACGGGCGGCCGGTGGGTGCGTCTCGTACGTCAAGCCGCACGGGGCGCTCTACAACCGGGTCGTGCACGACGAGGGCCAGGCCGGGGCGGTCGTGGGGGGCATCCTGCTCACCGGTGAGCGGCTGCCCGTGCTGGGGCTCCCCGGGTCGCGGCTGCACACGGCGGCCGAGCGGTCCGGACTCCCGGTGGTCACCGAGGCGTTCGCGGACCGGGCGTACACGGCGGAGGGCACCCTCGTGCCACGGGGCCAGGAGGGCGCCGTGCTGACCGACCCGGAGACCGTGGTGGCGCAATCCGTCGCCATGGCCGGGTCAGGGGTGGTCACTTCGATGTGCGGCGCGCCGGTCGGAGTCCGCGCCAGGTCGCTGTGTCTGCACGGCGACACTCCGGGGGCCGTGGCCCTGGCCCGCCGGGTGCGCGAGGCGCTTGAGGCGTCCGGGGTCCGTGTGGAGGCCTTCGTATGAGGCTGCTTCCCGTCGGCGAGCGGGCGCTGCTCGTGGAGTTGGACGACGGCACCGAGGCGGCGGCTCTGCACGCCGAACTGCTGCGGCGGCGGGGGGGGGGGCGGGCGGCCCGGCGCGCGGGGGGGGGGGGGGGCGGGGCGGGGGGGGGGGGGGGGGGCCGGGGCGGGGCCCCCCCCCCCGGGCACTCTGCCCGTCGTACGGGAGATCGTGCCCGCGGCGCGGACGGTGCTCATCGACGGTATCGGCGGGAGCGACGGCGCCGGCGACGCGCGGGACCGGCTGGCCGCCGAGCTGCCCGGGTGGGCCGTCGGGCCGCTCACCGCGGGGGCCGGCGCCGTGGTCGAGATCCCGGTGCGCTATGACGGGCCGGACCTGGCCGAGGTCGCGTCGGTGTGGGGCGTGGATGTGCGCGAGGTGGCGGCGATCCATTCGGGGACCGAGTTCCATGTGGCGTTCTGCGGGTTCGCCCCGGGCTTCGGCTATCTGACCGGTCTCGGGGAGCGGTTCACGGTGCCGCGCAGGACGACGCCGCGCACCTCGGTGCCCGCGGGCTCGGTGGCGCTGGCTGGGGCGTACACCGGGGTGTATCCGCGTTCCTCGCCCGGCGGCTGGCAGATCGTGGGGATGACCGAGCTCACCCTGTGGGACCCGGAACGTCAGCCTGCGGCCCTGCTGTCCCCGGGGGCCCGAGTGCGTTTCGTGCCTGTGGCCGGCGGGGCCGCGCGATGAGCGGCGGGACGCTCGCGGTCGTACGGGCCGGCGCCCTGACCACCGTGCAGGACTTGGGGCGGCCCGGGTACGCGCACCTCGGGGTGCCGCGCTCGGGTGCCCTTGACCAGGCCGCGCTGCGGCTGGCGAACCGGCTGGTGGGCAACCCTGAGCAGTCGGCGGCTCTGGAGACCACGCTCACCGGGTGTGCCGTGCGTCCGAGCCTCGCGGTGACCGTGGCCGTCGGTGGCGCGCCCTGCCCGGTCAGCGTGGACGGACGGCCCGTCGCCTGGGGTAATCCGGTACGGGTCGGGGCGGGCGCGCTGCTGGAGGTGGGCGCCGCGGCACGAGGTGTGCGCGGCTATGTGGCGTTCGCCGGGGGTGTCGCGGTGCCTCCGGTGCTGGGCAGCCGCGCGACCGATCTGCTGTCGGGCCTGGGTCCGGCGCCGCTGGCGGACGGCATGGTGCTGCCGCTGGGGACGCCGGCGGGGCCACCGGGCCGGGTGGACGCCGCCCCTTGGCCCTGTCCGCCTTCGGAGCTGGTGCTGCGCGTGCGGTTCGGGCCCCGCGATGACTGGTTCACCCCATCGGCGCTGCGTACGCTGACGCGCCGCGCGTACCGGGTGTCGGCCTTGAGCAACCGGATCGGGCTGCGGACCGACGGTCCGTCGCTCGATCGGGCCGTCCCGGGCGAACTGCCCAGTGAGGGCATGGTTTTGGGGGCGGTCCAGGTGCCGCCGGACGGGCGCCCTGTCGTGTTCCTCGCCGATCATCCGACGACCGGTGGCTATCCGGCGGTCGCGGTGGTCCATGAGGCGGATCTGGGGGCGGCGGCACAGGCCCTGCCCGGCACACCGGTCCGGTTCATCGCATCCGTCACGCCCTGACGCCCATCGCGCCTGTTACTCGCATCCGGCTTGCCGGGTCACTCGCACGGTTTGCGGGCGGTCAGGGCGTCCCGTAGCCGCCACCGCCCGGTGTCCGCACCACCAGCACGTCACCGGCTCCGACCTCGACCGAGTCCACTCCGCGCAGCTCTTCCACGGTGCCGTCGGCGCGTTCCACGGCGTTCGCGCCCCGCTCCCCCGGTTCACCGCCAGCCATCCCGTACGGCGCGACACGGCGGTGGCCGGTCAGCAGCGTCACCGTCATCGGTTCCAGGAAGCGGATGCGCCGCACCACTCCGCAGCCACCGTGCCGGCGCCCCGCGCCGCCGCTGCCCTCGCGCACCGCGAAGGCATCGACGCGCACCGGGTAGCGCCACTCCAGCACCTCGGGGTCGGTGAGACGGGAGTTGGTCATATGGGTCTGGACGGCGTCGGCGCCGTCGAAGCCGTCGCCGGCGCCGGAACCGCTCGCGACGGTCTCGTAGTACTGCACACGGTCGTTGCCGAAAGTGACGTTGTTCATGGTGCCCGAGCCCTCCGCCTGCACTCCGAGTGCGGCGTAGAGCGCCCCGGTGACGGCCTGTGAGGTCTCGACGTTCCCGGCCACGGTCGCGGCCGGATACACCGGGGCGAGCATCGAGCCCTCAGGGACCCGCACTTCGATTGGTTCGAGGCAGCCGCTGTTCAACGGGATGTCGTCGGCGACGAGGGTGCGGAACACGTACAGCACGGCGGCCATCACCACGGAGGTGGGGGCGTTGAAGTTACCGGGCTGCTGGGGTGAGGTGCCGGTGAAGTCGACGACCGCGCTGCGGGCCCGGCGGTCAACGGTCAGCGCGACCTCGATGACCGCTCCCGCGTCGGTCTCATAGCGGTACGAGCCGTCACTCAGCCCGGCGACGATCCGGCGCACCGACTCCTCTGCGTTGTCCCGAACGTGCCGCATGTAGGCCTGGACCACGTCGAGTCCGAACTCGGCGACCATGCGGCCGAGTTCGCTGATGCCCTTCTCGTTGGCGGCGATCTGGGCCCGCAGGTCGGCGAGGTTGGTTTCCGGGTCGCGGGAGGGATGGGCGGCGCCGGTGAGCAGTTCCCTGGTCTCGGTCTCGCGCAGCCCTCCGTCGCGTACGAGGAGCCAGTTGTCGAAGAGGACGCCCTCTTCGGCGATAGTCCGGCTGAAGGCGGGCATGGAGCCGGGGCTGATCCCGCCGATCTCGGCGTGGTGGCCCCGGGACGCCACCAGGAAGAGCAGTTCGGGGGGCTGCTGCCCGCCGGAGCCGCCACGGTCCGAGAACACCGGGGTCACCACCGTCACATCGGGCAGATGGGTGCCCCCGTGATACGGGTCGTTGATCGCGTACACGTCGCCCGGCCGGAGCGCGCCCTCGTTGCGCCGCAGCACCTCCTTGATGGACTCCCCCATCGAGCCCAGGTGGACCGGGATGTGCGGGGCGTTGGCGATGAGGTTGCCCTCGGCGTCGAAGAGCGCGCAGGAGAAGTCGAGGCGCTCCTTGATGTTGACGGAGTGGGCGGTGTTCTCCAGCCGCACGCCCATCTGTTCGGCGATGGCCATGAAGAGGTTGTTGAAGACCTCAAGCAGCACCGGGTCCACATCGGTGCCGACCGCGGTACGGGCGGTCCTGGGCCGCACCCGGGTGAGCAGCAGATGCCCGAGCTCGCCCACGCCCGCCCCCCATCCGGGGTCGAGGACCGTGGTGGCGTCGGCCTCGGCGATGATCGCGGGCCCTTCGACGGTGTCCCCGGGAGCCAGGTCCTCCCTGCGGTACAACGGCGTGCCGGTGTGGCGGCCCGCCGCGAACATGCGCACAGTGGCCCCGGGTTCCGCGCCGGTACCGGCCGCCTCGTCGGCGAGCACCGTGCCATGGGGCCCTACCCTGCCCACCGCCTCCACCGACACCGCTTCCACGACGAGCGGCTTGTCCATGGTGAAGGCGTAGCGCGCCCGGTGCCCCGACTCGAAGGCCTCGCGCATCGCGGCGCCGGTGTCGAGCGGCACGGGCAGAGCCGCGTCCGTTCCGGCGTAGCGGACCAGTACACGGGCGCGGGTGGTGATCGCGTCGTCCGGGATGGCGTCGGCGCGCAACTCGGCCCTCGTACGGTCGGCGAGTTCCTCGCACAGCCGTGTGACACGGCCGGTGGTGGTCTCGTCCAGCGGGGCTTCGACGGACTGCTCGCGCATGGCGGTCGCGTCTGCGAGGCCGATGCCGTACGCGGACAGCACCCCGGCCAGCGGCGGCACGATCACCGTGTCCATGCCCAGGGCGTCGGCCACAGCACAGGCGTGCTGGCCGCCGGCGCCACCGAAGCTGGTGAGGGCGTAGCGGGTGACGTCGTGGCCGCGCTGTACGGAGATCTTCTTGACGGCGTTCGCCATGTTGAGTACGGCGATCTCCAGGAATCCGGCAGCGACCTCCTCGGCGGTCCGCTCGGTACCGGTGGCCTCGGATACCTCGGCTGCCAGGGCGGTGAAGCGCTCCCGGACCACCCGCTCGTCCAGCGGCAGGTCGCCACCGGGGCCGAACACGGCGGGGAAGTGGGCGGGTTGGATACGCCCGAGCATCACATTGGCGTCCGTGACGGTGAGCGGCCCGCCGCGCCGGTAGCAGGCGGGACCGGGGACGGCGCCCGCCGAGTCGGGGCCGACCCGGTAGCGCCGGCCGTCGAAGTGGAGGACCGAGCCGCCGCCCGCCGCGACGGTGTGGATGCTCATCATCGGCGACCGCATCCGCACCCCGGCGACCTGGGTGCCGAGCTCGCGCTCGAACTCCCCCGCGTAGTGCGACACATCGGTGGACGTGCCCCCCATGTCGAAGCCGATGACCCGCCCGGATCCGGCCTGTTCGGAGGTGCGCGCCATACCGACGACACCGCCCGCGGGTCCGGACAGCACGGCGTCCTTGCCGCGGAAGTGCGCCGCCTGGCGCAATCCGCCGTTGGACTGCATGAACATCAGGCGGACATCGCGGAGTTCGGTGGCGACCTCCTCGATGTAACGCCGCAGGATCGGGGAGAGGTAGGCGTCCACGACGGTGGTGTCACCACGCGGCACCAGCTTGATGAGCGGGCTCACCTCATGCGAGCAGCTGACCTGGGTGAAGCCGACACGGTGGGCGGCGTCGGCGAGGGCGGACTCGTGGACGGGGTTGCGGTAGCCGTGCATGAGGACCACTGCGGCACTGGTGAATCCATCACGGCGGGCCGCTTCGAGCTCCCGGACGACCGGGTCCAGGCTCAGCGGTGTCACGACGCTTCCGCGTGCGTCGATCCGTTCGGGGACCTCGATGACCCGGTCGTACACCGCTTCGGGGAGCTGGATGCGGCGGTCGAAGATCCGGGGGCGGTTCTGGTACGCGATACGCAGCGCGTCCCGGAAGCCCTCGGTGACGAGGAGTACGGTCGGCTCACCGCGCCGCTCCAGCAGGGCGTTGGTGGCGACGGTGGTGCCCATCTTGACGGAGCTGACGCGGTCGGCGGGTACGGGGTCGCCGGGTCCGAGCCCGAGGAGTATCCGGATGCCCGCCACGGCGGCGTCGCGGTACTGCCCGGGGTTGTGGGAGAGCAGCTTGCGGGTGACGAGATGCCCGTCGGGCCGCTTGCCCACGATGTCGGTGAACGTCCCGCCACGGTCGACCCAGAACTCCCAGCGCCCGCTCATTCCCTCATTCTGACAAGCGGCGGGCCCGGGGACAGGGAGGCGAGGGCCGAGCTCAGGGCCGTTTCCGCGACTTGGTCGAGCCGGACGCTGGTGCCACGTGCCCAGTGGCGCATCTCCGCACCTGCCAGGCCCAGGAGCTCGGGCAGCAGGTCGGTGCACCGGCGTGCCACCCACGCGGTGCCCGCTGTGGCGAGCCACAGGACCTTGGCGGCGGCGCCGGGGGCGGGCTGCTCGGGCTCGGCTCCGGGCGGGGCGCCGAGGGCGAGTCCCTCGGCTGCCAGCAGCTCGTGGAAGCGGCGGGCGATCATCCGGTGGCCGCGTTCGCCGGGGTGTATCCGGTCCGCGCTCCACAGGGTGCGGTCCTCGACCCAGGCGCTGTCGGCGATATGGAGGTGTATGGCGCCGTAGCGGTCCGAAAGGGCGTGCACGACGGCGTTCACGGCCCACTGGCGCCGGGCGAGCGGGCGGGCGAGGGGGACGGGCAGTGCGAGCATCGTCCCGGGATCCGGCAGACAGGCCGTCAGGATCCGGGTGCCGTGTGCGCTGATCGCGGCGCAGACCCTGTCGTAGCGCATGGCGATGTCGTGGATGTCGAAGGTGTGGCGCAGGGTGTCGTTGACTCCGACGACGACGGAGGCGATATCGGGCGCGCAGGCGAGAGCCACGGGTGTCTGGTGTTCGTCGACATCGCGGGTCAGGGCCCCGCTGACGGCGAAGTTGTGGAACTCGGCGGTTCGGCCGGGCTCTCCGAGCCCCTGAGCCAGCAGTGCGGCCCAGCCCCGCCAGGCCCCGTCGACCCGGTCGCCGACACCCTCGGTGAGCGAGTCGCCGAGGGCGGCGAAGCGGGACGGGCGCAGCGGCTGCCTGGTCATACCGCCACCTCCGGATGACCGGGTATGGGTGTGGCGCGGGCGTCATGGGCCTCCAGGAACGCGGTCACCGCGCGATCCCAGCCGAAGAGTTCCGCCCGGGCGCGGGCCGCCTCGCGACGGGTCGGCTCCGGGCGCGACAGCACCTCTCGTACCGCTCCGGCGAAGGCCCGGGCCGTGTCGGGTGCCGCTGCGCCCGCGTCGCCGACGACCTCGGGGAGGGCGGAGGACGCACTGGCGACCACCGGCGTCCCGCAGGCCAGGGCCTCCAGGGCGGACAGGCCGAAGGTCTCGGCCGGCCCTGGGGCCAGGCAGATGTCCGCAGCCGCCTGGAGATCGGCCAGCTCCTCCGGGTCGGAGACATGGCCCAGGAAGCGGACCGGAAGCCGTGACTCCTCGGCGCGCCGGGTCAGACTGCCGCGCAGCGGCCCCTCCCCCGCCACGACCAGTGCCGCCCGCACCCCGTGTCCGCGCAGCGCGGCCAGGGTGTCCAGCGCCAGCCCCGGGCACTTCTCGACGGACAGTCGGGAGCACATCAGCAGCAGGACGCCGGCGCCCTCCGCGTAACGTGCGCGCAGCACCTCGCTGTGCCGGGCCGGGCGGCAGCGGTCCAGATCCACACCGAGCGGAGCGCGCACCACATTGCGGGCGCCGACGCGGACGAACTCCCGCTCCGCCCACTCGGTCGTGCACACGATCCGCGCGTACGACCAGGCGCTGCGGCGGTTGAGCCGGTCCGCGGCCCGCACGGCGAACGCACCCGGGACGCCCCAGGTGCGCAGCACACCGTCGGCGGTCTCGTGGGAGACCATCACCGACGGGATACGGCGGCGGCGCGCCCACTCCCCGGTCCACCGCAGGGTGGTCCGGTCGGAGACCTCAAGACGGTCGGGCGCGAGCTCGTCCAGGAGGGCGCTGAGTCGGGCGCGGCCCGCGAGTACGCGATAGCCGCCGGTGCCGGGCAGTTCAGGGCCGGGGAGCGTGATGACCCGGCCCTGCGAGGTCATGGTGTCGCTCGGCGCCTCGCCGGGCATGACGAGCACGGGCTCGTGCCCGGCGGCCAGATAGCCCCTGCCGAGCTCACGGAGCGCGGTCCGCAGTCCGCCCGAGGTGGGGGTCACGAAGTTCGCGAGCCGGACGATACGCAGGCCCTCGACGCCGTCCGCGCGTCTGCTTCCACTCATGCCGCCACCGCCGTCCGTTCGCGCAGCACCTCGTCGTAATGCCCGATGAGCTGGTCACCGACCGCGGCCCAGGTGCGGCCTGCGACGGCGGCCCTGGCGACGTGCCCGTAGGCCTCCCGCCGCGCGGGCTCGGCGGCGAGTACCGCCACCGCCCGGGTCATCGCCCCCGTGTCGCGCGGCGGCACGAGCAGCCCGGTACGGCCGTGGTCGACCAGGTCCAGGGGTCCTCCGGCAGCCGGGGCGATCACCGGCACCCCGCTGGCCATGGCCTCCTGCACGGTCTGGCAGAAGGTCTCGTACGGTCCCGTGTGTGCGAACACGTCGAAGGAGGCGAAGATGCGCGCCAGGTCGGCTCCGGTGCGCCGGCCCATGAACAGGGCGCCCGGGAGGGCTTCGCGCAGCGAAGGCCCACTCGGGCCGTCGCCGACCACCACGACGCGCACTCCCGGCAGCCCGCAGGTACCGGCGAGAAGTTCGACGCACTTCTCCGGGGCGAGACGGCCGACGTATCCGACGATGGTCTCGCCGTTCGGGGCGATTTCCCGGCGCAGTGCCTCGTCACGCAGCTCGGGCCGGAACCGCACGGTGTCCACCCCGCGCGGCCACAGCCGTACGCGGGGAACTCCGTGCTCTTCCAGGTCGCGCAGCGCGGCCGTGGACGGGGCGAGGGTGCGGTCGGCGGCGGTGTGCACGGTGCGGATGCGCCGCCACGCGGTGCTCTCGCCGGCACCCATGTATGTGCGCGCGTAGCCGGCGAGGTCCGTCTGGTAGACCGCGACTGCGGGCAGTCCGAGCCTCGCCGCCACGCCCATTCCGCGGACTCCGAGCACGAAGGGGCTGGCGAGATGGACGACATCGGCCCTGTGCGCGGTGAGGGCGGCGGCCAGCCGTCGGCTGGGCAGGGCCACGCGGACCTGCGGATAGCCGGGCAGCGGCAGGGAGGGCACGCGCACCACCGGGCACGGGGCGTCGGTGCCGGGCCCGGCGACGGCCGGGGCGATGACGAGGGGATCATGACCGCGGTCGGCGAGGTGCCGGGCGGTCTGCAGGGCGCAGTGCGCCACACCGTTGACGTCGGGCGGGAAGGATTCGGTCACGATGACGACACGCATAAGGGTGTTGTCGTCGCACCGGGGGTGGTGCGGCCAACGTGGATGTTGCCGTGCGGGGAACGTCCTATGAGCTTTTGTGCCACGCCCGGAAGGCAGGCCGTCCGTGGGACGCGCCGGCGACCTCCCCGCGAGGTTCCCTGCCCGGCGGCCTGACGGACCGGCGGGCCGCCCCGGACTGCCCGCTCGCCCGTCCGCGCCCGTTGCGGCCTGGCACTAGGTGTATTGATCACGAGCGTTGTTGACACTCGTGAGCAATACACCCAGTGCTGTGGCCGGATAGGTTTGCCGGGAAGCTCGCGGCGTCCGGTGCGGTATATCGCAAGGCGGTGGGGGTCCCCCCGCCGAAGGCAGGGGGAGATCGCCCTCGTACTGGATGTACTCGGGTGATTCGACAACGCAGCGAGGTGCCGTGCAGGACGTCGCGAGCCGGTGAACCTATCCGGTCACAGCACTAGGGCCACTACAGCAGCGGGGTGTCCCCGATCCGGCTGCGGACCGCGGTCTGCACTTCGGCCTCCTCCGCGGGATCCGCGGCAAGCCTGCGCAGTCGCTCCGCGACCCGGGCGTCGCCGGTCTCGGCGTGCAGGGCGGCGATCTCCCTGGTGGTCTCCTCGCAGTCCCAGAGGCATTCGACGGCGAAGCCTGTGGCGAAGGAGGGGTCGGTCGCGGCGAGGGCGCGTGCCGTCTGGCCGCGAAGATGGGATGAGGCGGTCTCGCGGTAGACATGGCGCAGCACGGGGGCCGCGGCGTCGATGCCCAGCCGCCCGGCGCCGTCGACGAGTGTCCAGAGCAGACGCGCGTCGGGCCCCTGGGCGCGAACCGTTTCACGGAGCGCGCCGAGGACGAGCCCGGCATCCTGAGCGCCGCCGCGGCAAGCCAGCACGCCTGCGGCTGTGTCTCCGAGCGCGTCTGGCCGTTGGACCCAGCGGCGCGCACGGTCGACGGCGGCCTCGCCGCACATCCGCTCGAAGGCGTGCAGGGCTGCCTCGGCGACGGTACGGGACGGATCAGCCGCCGCGGCCTCGACAAGGTCCAGCACGGCGGGATCCCGTGACTCGGCCAGGTAGTGCAGTGCGGTGCAGCGTGCCCCGTCGGGTCCGCTGCGCGCCGCCTCGATGATCACATCGCGGTCCTCGGAACCGGCGACCGCACCAAGACAGCGGGACGCGGGCAGGAACAGTTGGACCCCGCGCTCCAGGCCCTGTTCGGCATACTCGAAGACGGCTTGCACGCTCCAGCCGGGGCGCGGTCCGGAGGGCCTGAGCTGGCGCTGCCAGCGGTCGAAGGATCCACGTTCTCGCGCGGCCCTCACCCGGGCGCCGACGGCGTCCCTCGGGTCCTCCGCCCACAACCGCCAGGGACGGGGCTCGAAGGCGTCCCGCACGGCGGCTGCCAGCTCGGCATCACCCTCCGGAGTGGCGGGGAAGCGAGCCAGGACCGGTAGGGCGAGCGAGCGCAGTCCGCTGTCGTCGTCGCGCAGGGCGAGCTCATCGAGCGCCCAGGCCCAGTTGGAGCCCGATACGGCATAGCGCCGCAGCAGGTCCAGCGCGTCGTCCCGGCCGTACGAGGCCAGGTGCCCGAGCACCGCGAGGGCCAGCCCGGTCCTCGTCTCGTCCGTGTCGAGGTGGTCGTCCACCTGGAGCAGATGGGCCTCGATGGCTTCGAGACCGCCGTCCAGGTCCAGGTAGAGGCGCGCGTAGTACAGGGAGCGGTTCTCCACCTGCCAGTCGTGGCGGGGGTCGCTCAGCACACAGTGGTTCAGGGCCTTGAGGGCCTCGGCGCGGGGCGCGGCGAGGGCGTGCAGTGTGCCGTCGCCGCGACCTCTCTGGAGCAGGCCGAGGAGGGTGCCGCTCGGCGCTATGACTGGTTCGAACATGGGAAAGTGCCTCACATCAAGCTGTCGACGCAACCGGGGGTGTGTTCGCCTAGGCCGCGCGGCAACATGATCGGCTACCCGTCGTCTTCCGCTTGATGAAGTCCATCTTCCTCTGCCTCTCGTCGGTGGCCCCCAGCGGGCCCGACGTCATGATGACCCAGCCGTTCCGCCACCGCGACCACATTTACGGCAACGCTCTCACCTGGGCTTCCGTACCTGTTCACCGGACGGAGAACGGTTCCGATGAGGCTCTCTTCCCCAACTTCCGCGCGGTAACCGCGATGGGCGGACTTCCTGCCTCCGGATCGTCTCCGAACGAGTGAATCGTCAGGGTACTGCCCGTGGCGCGGCATGGCTGCACTCGTGCACGGCAAAGATCAACAGGCTGCGGGCAACCACCCGGCGTAAGCCACTCGGGTGAAAAAAGCTCGATTTCACCCATTTGCAGCTTTTATCACATGCATACTTCCTGTGAGGCTGGAAGAACTCATGGTGACCGTCCCCATCATCCAGGAGAGCACCTCATGATCCTTTCCATCTCAGGCGTCGTACTGCTGGGAATCATCGTCTTCCTCTTCTTCAAGAAGGACGGGCTGAAGGCGTCCCACATGCTGGTTTCCGCACTCTTCGGCTTCTATCTCGCGGGCACGGCCATCGCGCCGAGCATCACGGCGGGCGGCGCCAGCCTCGCCGGCCTCCTGGGCGGGATCAAGTTCTGACCTCCCCGCACGACCGCACCGACAGCTCAAGAAGCAGGAGAATCACGTGGCCCGGCGACCACTCCCCCGCATCCCACTCGGCGGCGCCGATCGGATCGCCCGCAGTCGAGAGTTCGCGAGGACGGCCGCCGACAACGCCACCGACGTCCTCCACCCCCTCATCACGATCAGCCGCGGTCTGCGGCTGCTGGCCGTCGCCGGGCGGCGCAAGTGGGCCGGCACGCCCAAGGACCGGCGTGGCCCCACCCTGTTCCTGGCGGCGGCCTGCCTGCTCGTGGTGGTGCTCCTCCCCTACGGCCCCCTGCTCGGCCTGATCACGGTGATGGGCGTGGCGGGGTGGACAGGACGTCAGCGCGTCCCGGTGAAGACCGGTCCGGACGAGGCGGAGCTGGGGCGCCTGAAGGCGCTCTACGAGGCACTCGTTCCGCACTTCGCGGTCCCGGAGGACCCCAGCCCCCTGTTCGCCCACGGCGGTGAGTGGTCGAAGGCGTTCAGCGACCACGCCTTCGACGCCAACGGTCGGCTGACCCGGCTCAAGGTGCGCTACCCGGCCTATTTCCCCGATGGCGAGCCCGCGGCGCGCGAACGGATCGAGCAGCTGCTGCACGCCAAGTCGGGGCGCGGTCGCGAGTACCTCTTCGTCTGGGACGAGGAGAACAACCACCTCGTGATGAGCGTGCTGCCGCCGCTCCCCACCACCATCGCCGCCCAGCCTTTCGTCACCGCACCCGGTGAGACGGTGCTGGGCTTCACCGACCCGGGCGCCGTACCGCGGACGGTGCCGGTGGTGGACGCGGGAGCCGAACCGGGCGCCGGCGGCGACGCCACCGGCGACGGGCGGAGGAACGCACCGCCGGTGGTGTGGCGCACCGGACCGCGCTCGACGGAGCCCCACCTGCTCGCCGTCGGCCTGCCCGGCAGCGGCACATCCACACTGCTGCGGTCCATCGCGCTCCAAGCGCTGCCGCACGGCGACGTGCTGATCGTCGACGGCAGCGGCACCGGCGAATACACCTGCCTGGCCGGGCGCAGGGGCGTACTGGCCGTCGAATGCGGGCTGTCGGGGGCGCTGGCGAGCCTGGAGTGGGCCGCGCACGAGACGGAGCGCCGGCTCATCTCCGCGAACCGGGCCCGCCAGTCGGGGCACCAGGCCCCCGAGGACACCCGCAGGCCGCTGTGGATCCTGGTCGACCGGCCGAGCGCCTTCGGCCATCTCGCGGCGGCGGACGGGCGGCAGGACCCCCAGCAACTCCTTGAGGTGCCGCTGCGGCACGGGCGGGCGGCGTCGGTGACTGTGGTGGTGGCCGAGCAGTCCGACGGCGGTCTCGGCGCCCTGTCGGAACCGGTGCTCGGTCACACCAGGGCCAGGGTGGCCCTGGGACCCATGGCACCCGCGCTCATCGAATCCGTGCTCGGTGCGCCCGCGCATACGACTCCGACCGACTCGGTGCCGCCGGGGCGGGGGTACGCCCGGCTGGGCACGGGCGGGGTACTGCGGCTTCAGGTACCGGCGACACCGGATCCGTTCGACGAGTCCGCGAGGGAGGGGGAGCGGCGGGCGGTGCGCGCCTTGCTCCCGGAGCGCGAGGGCTCCGCGGCCGGGGAGCCCGGGCTCCCCGAGCCCCCCGAGGTGCCCGTCCCGGCCGTGGAGACCGCGCAAGGGTAGGCCCCGTTTCACGGGGTGCGGGCACCCGGTGGTGCCCTGTTGCACTGGGCGCGGCGTGTCCGGTGTTCCGCACCCCGCTGAGGTGCCCGGTGCTGGGTGATCGGGGTTGCCGCACCCGGTGGTGCCGCGTTGCACGGGGTGGCCAGGTGTCGCGGTGTTCCGCACCCGGCACGGGCAACCCCGACCACCCAGCCCGGCCGGCGTTTGAAGCCGGACACTCCGGCCCACCGCACGGGGTGCGGAACACCGCGACACCCCGGCACCCCCCGGGCAACGGGACTCTCCGGGGCGCGGGCGACACCCCGGCACCCCGTGCCCCGTGCGACGGGGCCTCACGCCACGAACGTCCTCGGGGTCTCCGTGCCGGCCGAGGCTCCCGTTTCGACCAGATGGGCGGCTGCCGCGAGGCGTGCCGCCGCCTCGTCGGCGAGAGGGCCGGCGACCGTGAAGGGGAGGCGGACATAGCCCTCGAAGGCGCCGTCGACACCGAACCGCGGGCCCGAAGGCACACGGATACCCACACGTTCGCCGACCTCCGCCAGCCTGGAGCCGGACAGGCCGCCCGCGCGCGCCCAGAGGGTCAGCCCGCCCCGGGGGACCTCGAACTCCCAGTGCGGCAGCTCCCGTCGCACCGCGGCCACCAGCGCGTCGCGGTTCTCCCTGGCCTGGGCGCGGCGGATCGCCACCGCCGACTCCCAGCCCCCGGTCCGCATCAGCCAGTTGACGCCGAGCTGCTCCAGTACCGGGGTGCCGAGGTCAGCGTAGGCGCGCGCCGCCACCAGCGAGCGGATGACCTCGGGAGCCGCCCGGACCCAGCCGATGCGCATCCCCGCCCAGAAGGCCTTGCTGGCCGAGCCCACCGTGATCACCGTGGAACCCGCCGCGTCGAAGGCGCAGACCGGCCTCGGCAGTTCAAGCTCCGCGTCGAGGCGGAGCTCGGCCATGGTCTCGTCCACGACCAGCACCGTCCCCGCCGACCGCGCCGCGTCCACGAGTCGGCGCCGCTGGTCCTCGTCGGCCAGTGCCCCCGTCGGGTTGTGGAAGTCGGCGACCACGTAGGCGAGCCGTGGTGCCGCGTCCCGCAGCACCTGGCGCCAGCGGGCCATGTCCCAGCCTGCCAGGCCCTCGCCCATGGCGACCGGTACCAGCCGGGCCCCGGCCTCGCGCATCAGCTGGAGGATGTTGGCGTAGGAGGGTGACTCGACGGCGACGCGCTCCCCGCGGCCCGCGAACAGATGGCAGATCGCGTCCATGGCGCCCATCGCACCCGTTGTGACCATGATCTGCTCGGGCATCGTCGGGATACCGCTTGCGGTGTAGCGGTCCGCGATGGTCTGACGCAGCACGGGCAGACCCGCCGGATAGTCACCGTGGGTGTGCGCGTACGGCGGCAGTTCCTCCAGCGCCCCCTGGACGCTCCGGGTGAGCCAGGGCTCGGGCGCGGGCAGGGCGGCGCAGCCCAGGTCGATCATCGATCCGAGCGACTCGGGCGGCAGCGGTTCCAGGCCTCGTGCGGGCAGCGGGTTGCCCGCGGGGACGGCCGTCCAGCTCCCCGCGCCCCTGCGGGATTCGAGGAACCCCTCGGTCCGCAGCTCCTCGTACGCCGCCGCCACCGTCGTACGGCTCACGGCGAGCGACAGCGCGAGCTCGCGTTCGGCGGGGAGCCGGGCCGCCACGGGCACCCGGCCTTCGAGCACCAGCAGCCGGATGCCGTCAGCGAGCGCGCGATAGGCGGGCGGCTTTCGGGCGCCGGGGCCCGTCGGGCGCGACTGCTGCGCGTTGAGCTGCCGAGCCAACTGCGCCGCGCCTACAGCCGAAGTCCACTGGGCCATGGAAGTCAGTCCACCTTCCGTCGATTGGCCATGGATGGCCTGGGATACCCAGCCACAGAGTGTCATGAGCCAGTCCACTCTCACCACCCAGGGACGGAAATGTCGACCAGCAGCACGGGCACCCGGCGCATTCCGCGACGGCTGATCCAGCTCTACACCGGGCTCACGCTGTACGGCGTGAGCTCCGCACTGCTCATCCGGGGCGGTTTGGGACTGGAGCCCTGGGGTGTGCTGCACCAGGGAGTGGCCGAGCGGACCGGGCTCACCATCGGGGTCGTCACGATCATCCTCGGGGCCGTAGTGCTGCTTCTGTGGATCCCGATGCGCCAGAAGCCCGGACTCGGCACGGTCTCCAACGTCTTCGTCATCGGGATCGCCATGGACGCCGCCCTGGCGGTCGTCCCCGACGCGCACGGGCTCGCGGTGCGGGTCCCGGTGACGGCCGCCGGGATCGTCCTCAACGGTGCCGCGACGGGTCTCTACATCTCCGCCCGCTTCGGGCCGGGACCACGCGACGGGCTGATGACCGGTCTGCACCGGCTCACCGGCCGGTCGATCCGCCTTGTCCGCACGGCCATCGAGATCACGGTGGTCGGCACCGGCTTCCTGCTCGGCGGAACGGTCGGTGCCGGCACCCTGGTCTACGCCCTGGCCATCGGACCGCTCGCTCAGTTCTTCCTGAGGGTGTTCGCGATACCGGGTGCGGGAAGCGGCGGACGGAGGACCGGCCGGGTAGTGGCCAAGACGACATCGGCGGACGTCGCTGAGCAGGTCATACTGCCCAGGTGACACGCGTACAGCAGCCCGGGCACCCGTATCTGGACCATCCCTCCCCCATTCCGTTCGCGCATCGCGGCGGAACCGCCGACGGGTTGGAGAACACCGCCGCCGCGTTCCGCCGGGCCGCGGCGACCGGCTACCGCTACTTCGAGACGGATGTGCACACGACCGCCGACGGAAAGCTGGTGGCCTTCCACGACGCGACACTGGACCGCGTCACGGACACCCGGGGCCGGATCGCGGAGCTGCCCTGGAGCGAGGTGAGCCGGGCCAGGGTCGCGGGCAAGGAGCCGCTGCCGCTCTTCGAGGACCTGCTGGACGAGTTCCCCCAGGCCCGCTGGAACGTGGACATCAAGGCCGAGGGAGCCCTGGAGCCGCTGATCGAGCTGGTCCGCCGCAGGGACGCCTGGGACCGGATCTGCGTCGGTTCGTTCTCGGAGCGCCGGGTGGCTCTGGCGTACCGGCTCGCGGGACCGCGGCTGGCGACTTCGTACGGGGTACGAGGGGTGCTGGGCCTGCGGCTGCGCTCCCTGGGGATCCCGGCCGCGGTCCGTACCGGCGCGGTCTGCGTCCAGGTCCCCGAAGTGCAGAGCGGTGTAAGGATCGTGGACCGGCGCTTCGTCAGGGAAGCCCATGCGCGCGGGCTCCAGGTGCATGTCTGGACGGTCAATGACGCCGGCCGGATGGCCACCCTTCTGGACACAGGAGTGGATGGCATCATGACCGACGATCTGGAGACCCTGCGTACGGTGCTCAGCGACCGAGGAGTCTGGCACTGAGCGGCCGTGGGCTGTGGCGCATCTCCGTCAGCACAAGCGTGGAGGTGCCCAGTGGCCCTTGAGACAGAGGACCCGACCGCCGGAAGAGGCAACGGCGACCGCCGGTACGAGCAGCGCGGGTGGTACTTCTACGACTTCGCCTGCTCCGTCTATTCGACGAGCGTGGTGACGGTCTTCCTGGGCCCCTACCTCACCGCGGTGGCCAAGGCTGCGGCGGACGCGGAGGGCCGTGTCCACCCGCTGGGCATCCCGGTCCCGGCCGGATCGCTCTTCGCCTACGCCATCTCGGCGTCGGTGGTGATCTCCGTGCTGCTCATGCCGCTGGTCGGTGCGCTCGCCGACCGCACGGGACGCAAGAAGCCGCTGCTCGCCGCCTGCGCGTACATAGGCGCGACGGCCACGGCGGGGATGTTCTTCCTGGACGGCGACCGCTATCTCCTGGGTACCGTCCTGCTGATCGTGGCCAACGCCTCGCTCTCGGTCTCGATGGTGCTCTACAACGCATATCTGCCGCAGATCGCCGAGCCCGACGAACGTGACACGGTGTCATCCCGCGGCTGGGCCTTCGGCTACACGTCCGGTGCGTTCGTCCTTGTCGCGGACCTGGCTCTGTTCACGGGGCACGAGTCGTTCGGCCTCTCGGAGTCGGAGGCGGTGCGCGTCTGCCTCGCCACGGCGGGGCTGTGGTGGGGCGCGTTCACCGTCATTCCGCTGCGTCGGCTGCGGGACCGGGCGCTGGCACCCTCCGAGGGGGACGCTCCGGCCGAAGGCGCGGTGGGCTCCGGCTGGCGGCAGCTGATCGCGACCCTGCGCGATATGCGCCGGCATCCGCTGACTCTGGCGTTCCTGCTCGCGTACCTCCTCTACAACGACGGTGTGCAGACCGTGATCTCCCAGGCGTCGATCTACGGCTCCGAGGAGCTGCGCCTGGACCAGACGACGCTGATCACGGCAGTACTGCTGGTGCAGGTGCTGGCGGTGGTCGGGGCGCTGGGCATGGGGCGGCTCGCCAGGACGTATGGGGCCAAGCGCACCATCCTCGCCTCGCTGGTGGTCTGGGTGCTGATCCTCGGGCTCGGCTACTTCCTGCCGGCGCGGACCCCAGGCTGGTTCTACGTGCTCGGGGCGGCGATCGGGCTGGTACTCGGCGGCACACAGGCGCTGTCGCGCTCGCTGTTCTCACATCTGGTGCCGCGCGGCAAGGAGGCCGAGTACTTCTCGGCGTACGAGATGAGCGACCGGGGGCTGAGCTGGCTGGGGCCGCTGGTGTTCGGCCTGACGTTCCATATCACGGGCAGCTACCGCGACTCGATCATCTCGTTGGTGATCTTCTTCGCGCTCGGATTCATCGTGCTCGCGCGGGTGCCGGTGCGCCGCGCCGTGGCCGAAGCGGGGAACCCGGTTCCGAAGCGGATTTAGACGTTGAAGTGAAAGGCCGGTAGTGTACGCCTTTGGCCTGCCAGGCGGACCGTTACTGCGCGCTGAATTCCCCAGAACGCTGGGTGACACTTTCTGCCAGATGTGACAAACCGGGCACTGGTGGGTACAACAAGGGGCGGCACGACGGGCAACGATGCATGGACCGGAACGGACATGCGCGGGAATCTTTACCGCCGACCGGACGTTGACCGGATGACGACGACAGCGACACCTGTCCTGTGGGCGACAAGCCCGGGAGGCACGATTCATGAGTGAGCGAGCTCTTCGCGGCACGCGCCTCGTGGTGACCAGCTACGAGACCGACCGCGGCATCGATCTGGCCCCGCGCCAGGCGGTGGAGTACGCATGCCAGAACGGACATCGTTTCGAGATGCCGTTCTCGGTTGAGGCGGAGATTCCGCCGGAGTGGGAGTGCAAGGCGTGTGGCGCCCAGGCACTCCTGGTGGACGGGGAAGGCCCCGAGGAGAAGAAGGGCAAGCCCGCGCGTACGCACTGGGACATGCTGATGGAGCGGCGTACACGTGAGGAGCTGGAGGAGGTGCTGGCCGAGCGGCTGGCGGTCCTGCGCTCCGGGGCTATGAACATCGCGGTGCACCCGCGTGACAGCCGGAAGTCCGCCTGAGGACTTCCGCGCACGCGCACGCATCACCACGTACGGGGCACGTACGAACCGAAGCCGCGGGCTGCCGCACACGATCTGTGTGC
>NZ_JBHXFA010000048.1:42984-45503 GCF_042724175.1 Streptomyces sp. NPDC127084 | reverse complement strand
CGCGCCCCGCGGGGGCGGGCGCCGCGGCCTGACGGTGTCCAGGCGGCTGCGGTCAGCCGGAAGCGAAGCCGGCAGATCACCGCGTCGGTGTACCGGCGCAGGGCGTGCGCCATGACGGCGCCGCGTGGGTTCTGCGGGAGGCGCTGCCACACGTGGGTCGGCTCGGTCTCCGGGATGAGGACCGTGATCCGTGTGCCGGGGCACTCCTGCGCGGTCTTGCGGACGTACGCGGCGACGGGGCGGCCCAGTGCCCGGTGGGCGGGCGGGATGCGTTTGGCGCAACGCGCAGGCACGCGCCCTGCGTCGCGGCGTCGATCGTTCGGACAACGGGCGGCAGGACACGACGGACGCGGGAGTACGGGGCTGCCCGCGCTCAGACCGCGCGCCTCGCCAGACGCAGTATGTCGATAACATCCGGGGGAACACTGTCCGGGCTGCCATCCCGCTCCCGCTTCGCCACCTCGATGGAGAGTGCCGCGGCCACCACGCCGAGATGGCTGAAGCCCTGCGGGAAGTTCCCCAGTTGCTCGCCCGACGCCGGGTCGAACTCCTCCGCGAGCAGACCGAGGTCGTTCCCCGAACGGAGTACCGTGGCAAGACGCGCCTCCGCGTCGTCGATGCGTCCGGTGTACGCCAGCGCACTGGCCATCCACGTCGTGCAGAAGAGGAAACTCCCCTCATGGCCGGCCAGCCCATCGGCGTCGAGATAGCGGTACACGTGTCCCTCCCTCGTCAGCTCGGCTTCGATCCGCTCGAGCGTGGCACCGATCCTCGGGTCGCCGCGCGGAAGGAATCCCCGCAGGATCACCTGGAGGGCTGAGGCGTCGAGCGCTTCGCCGTCGAAATGCTGGACGAACGCCCCGGTCCGCTCATCCACGCCGCGGGTCTCGATTTCCTCGCGCATCTCCTCCCGCACTCGCGCCCACCGGCCGCGCAGCTCCGGGTCCTTGTTCATTTGCGGGTAGCGGTCGAGCATGCGTATGCCGGAGTCGACGGCCACCCAGGCCATGAGCTTCGAGAACACGAAGTGGCGCCGTCCCGAGCGGAACTCCCAGATACCCTCGTCCGGCTCCCGCCATCGGGCGATGTTCAGTTCGACGACGTCGTGCACGAATCCGGCCCGCTCCGGCCGGATCTTGTCGCCGCGCAGCCGCAGCGCGAAGTTCAGTGCGAGCAGCAGTTCGCCGTACACGTCCAACTGGAACTGCCTCCATGCCTCGTTGCCCACCCGAACGGGACGGGAGCCCCGGTAGCCGCCGAGATGGTCCAGGCAGGTCTCGTGCAGGGCCCTGTCCCCGGAGATGCCGTACATCGTCCGCAGTTCCTTCGCACTGCCGGTGGTGGTTTCCAGCAGCCAGTCGGCGAAGTGGCGCGCCTCATCCGCGTAGCCGGTGGCGGCGAGGGTGGCGAGTACGGCCGTGGCATCACGGAGCCATGTGTACCGGTAGTCCCAGTTGCGCTCACCGCCGATCTCCTCCGGCAGCGAGGTCGTGGGCGCGGCGATCACGGCCCCGGTGTCGGCGTAGACGAGCCCTTTCAGCACCAGCAGACTGCGCACCACCGCCTCCCGGTGCGCGCCCCGGTAGGTGCACCGGGCAGCCCACGCACGCCAGTACGCCACCGTCGCCTCGACACGCTCGGCCAGCTCCCGGGCACTCAGGGGGTCCGGCTCGGGCTCGCCGGCTCGCAGCCGGGTGAGGACGACGTCCGCGTCCGATCCGGCGGTGACGGTCGCGTGCGACACGAAGCCGTGGTGCCACGTGCCCTCGGTCGAGGGCTCCAGCGGGCCCAGATCGCTCCGCAGCAGCAGCACTTCCCGGCCGCCGGAGGCCCGCAGGGCTCCGCCCGGAACAGGCGTGAAGGACGCCTGGGACAGTGCGTAGTCGAAGGCGGGGAAGAACTCCAGGGTGAGGCCGACCGAGCCCGACACGCCGTGCACGTGCCGCTGGAGTACGTGCCCCGGCGGCTTGCGGGCCGGGTGGCCGGGCCGTGCCGGGTCCGCGTACACGGGCAGGCAGTCGGTGACCGTCACGACGCCGTCCGACGTACGGAATGTGGTCTCCAGGACGTTGGTGTCGGGGAGATAGCACCGTGTCGACGTGTACGCGTCCGTTGTGGGGGCGATACGGAAGTAACCCCCGCGTTCCCGGTCGAGGATCCGCGCGAAAACGGAAGGCCCGTCGAATCTGTGGAAGCAGGCCCACTCCACCGACGCGTCGCGTCCGACGAGTGCCAGCGAGTGCCCGTCACTGAGAAAAGCAAAATCGGAGATGGGTGGGAATCCCTCGGCGCTCATGGATGCGTTCACGCTCGATCCCGGCCCGCTCGGGGGAACGTCCACTGTGGCCGGGCCGTCCGTCGTGTCCTCAGCCTACGCCTGTGCCATGGGCCCGCAATCCGGGCCGCACACGCCCCGGAGAGCGCATCGTCGCGCGTCGACGGCAACCTCCGCTCGCTCGCGAGCGGTGTCACAGGTGTGGACCCCCGGGGCCCGCACGGTGGCGGGCCCGGCGGGCCGG